>NZ_VOZD01000035.1:0-26276 GCF_013419915.1 Acinetobacter sp. YH12043 | reverse complement strand
TCGCTATGTCACTGAATACTCGTCCTAGAAAAGCGTTAGATTGGCTTACACCATTAGAGAAATTTGCTCAGCTTGTTGATTATCATAAGGCTTTTGAAACTGTCGCACCTCATGTTTGAATTCGCCGGGTTAGTCTCTTCATCCAAGATAGGAACCTTAGTATTTCCTTTAATATTTTCAAAATTATTAACTAGATTACTAAATTGACTTTGTAATGAAAATATTGCCTTATCGAATGTTTGTATTTCATTTTTAAAATTACTATTTCGAAAACATTCTTGCAAAAACTTATTTTCTTCTTTAATTATCGCCCTTAGTTCTCGAAATTTATTTAGCTGTAATTTGACATTCTCAAATGTCTTGTTGGAACTAATAACTCCATCTCTCAATCTAAGATAAACATGCTCAAGCTCAATCACTTTTATTACTATCAATTTACATTGTTCAGCTATTATTTCTGTATTCTTTTGCGATTTCCAAAGATTAAATGTAATTAACAAAGCAACTGGAGCAAACATAGTTGCTGACCAATTCATAGCTATAATTATGATATTTTCATTATCAATACTAAACTTTGATAATCCAAAGACAGCACAGCTAAAGATAAAAAGAAAAAAATAAGCCATTATTAAAATACAGGCTAACTTGATAGGTTTCATATCCTAAGCCCCAAAAGCAATTTAATTTTTATTTAGTAACACGCTCTTTATTTTCCAAAATCTCTGGCAAACTGCGCTCTACCCAGCCAATCAAATAGTTTATTTTTTCTGCTGCTTGCGAACCGGTAATGGTCAATTGATATTCCACTTTGGGTGGCACAACCGGATACACCGTTCTTAAAATAAAACCATCTTGCTCCAGCATTTTTAAGGTTTGCGCCAGCATTTTTTCACTGACCCCTTCAATTCGCTGTTTCAGCTCACTAAAGCGATGTACACCTTCACTTAAACAGCGCAATACTAGCACTGACCATTTATTGGTGAGATGTTCCAGTATTTCACGGGATGGGCATTCATTAGATAGCACCTGTCCCAACAATGGACTGATTGCATACTTGGTCATTGAAGAGTTCCTTTCTTGATCACGGTTTTTAGTTATTACTTACTATTTTTAATGTACTTACCATTTGTAAGCTAACAGATTCATATGAGCGTATCAAGGTGAATTTTCCATCAATTAATGTATATGATTTTATTAAGCTGATTGGCCAACTTTATTTTCCACAATAAAAAAGAGCCTCAAAAGAGGCTCTTTTTTTAGATGACTTCTACAAATTATGCATTTGTTTCAGCAGGAACTTTTGGATAGCTTACGCCGCCCATTTGTTCAGCAATGCGAAGTACCTGGCAGCTATAACCTACTTCGTTATCATACCAAACGTAGCAAGTTAAACGGTTGCCTGAAGTGATGGTCGCTTGAGCGTCGAATACACCTGCAGTACGAGAACCGATAAAGTCAGAAGATACAACTTCAGTCGAGTTTGTATAACCGATTTGACCTTGAAGGTTAGAATTGATTGAGATTTGGCGAATGTATTCATTTACTTCATCACGATCAACTTCTTTGTCTAAAGTCAGGTTCAGAATTGCAAGAGATACGTTTGGCGTAGGAACACGTACAGAGTTACCAGTCAACTTGCCTTTCAGTGCAGGAAGTGCTTTCGCAACCGCTTTAGCAGCACCAGTCTCAGTAATAACCATGTTCAATGTTGCAGCACGGCCACGACGATCAGCTTTATGGTAGTTGTCGATCAGGTTCTGGTCGTTTGTGAACGAGTGAACTGTTTCAACGTGACCATTGATCACTGTGTATTTGTCGTTTAACACTTTCAGTGTTGGAGTGATCGCATTGGTAGTACAGCTTGCAGCAGAGATGATTTGATCTTCATCAAGGATGTCAGCCTGGTTCACACCAAATACAACGTTCTTCATGTCACCTTTACCAGGTGCAGTCAGAATTACGCGAGCAGCGCCTGGACATTTCAGGTGTTGAGCAAGACCTTCAGCATCACGCCATTTACCAGTGTTGTCGATCACTAAAGCATTTTCGATACCGTATGCAGTGTAATCCACTTCAGATGGATTAGATGCATAGATCACTTTGATGAACTGGCCGTTTGCAATGATTGCTTCGTTTTCTTCGTCTACAGAAATCGTACCCGCAAATGGACCGTGGATTGAGTCACGACGTAATAAAGACGCACGTTTTTCAAGGTCACCGTCAGATGATTTACGAACTACGATTGCTTTCAGGTTCAAGCCGCGGCCTAGACCTGACTGGCTGATCATCAAACGGGCCAGGATACGACCGATACGACCGAAACCGTAAAGCACCACGTCTTTACCTTCTACAGAAGTTGCATTGCCTTCAAGTGATTTCACAGCGTCAGCAACGAATGCGTTAACATCACCACCTTTTGCTTTGAATTCAACAGCAAGTTTGCCTAGATCAATTTCAGCAGTACCGATGTTTTCCACTTTTGCCAATGCTTCAAGGATTGGGAAAGTGTCTACAACAGAAAGCTCAACGTCTAATACGCGAGTACGACGATGCGCTTTAAGGATCTGGATTACAGAACGGTTAATTAAAGAGCGACCGTAAACTGTAGCTACGATATTTTTTTCACGATATAACTGACCTACTAGGGCAATCATACGTTCCGCAAGTTCTTCACGGTTTTTCCAACGACCTTGGTGCTCTGCATGGAGGGCAACGATAGTGTCTTTGCTCACAGATACGTCCTCTAATTAATTGTAAATCTAAGCATAAATTTCAAAACCCGATAATTGTAATGGAATTGGCCGCAAGTTTGAATCAAAAGCTGATTAACTCTGGCCGAAAATCCGATATATTCACTATAAATTTTGAAAATAATTGTAATTAGTCAGATGATTTTGCATTTAAAATTTGAAAAATCATCTATTCCCTGTAAAAACCAGATTTTTGTTAAATGTTGTTTATTCAGCCAAATTTATCATTCAAGAATCTAAACGTTTCTGATAACGCTCTAAATTTTGTGCTAGTGTCAGGCGTCTTTTTCGTTGTTCAATAATGTGTAGTATACCTTCAATTACCAACAATACGACGGCCAGCCAGATCGGAAGATAGGTCAGCCATTCGCCGGCTTCAACCCGCTCCCCTAATGCCATAGACGCAAAAGCCAAAAGTACTGGCTCCAGATAGCTCAGCAGACCAAAAATTACGAAAGGCAGATAACGGCTTGCCAGAATATAACTACCTAAGCCTAAAGCACTTAAGAAGCCCAAACCCAACACTGCCAAGATGAGATGAGGGAAACTGACCATAAGCTTGAGAGAATCGCTATGTACAAAGCCCAGATAGAAAGCCACTGGCAGAATCAGACACAAGTCCCACCAGAATCCACCCAAGTGATCCGTACCAAAGCGACGGCGCAGGAAGAAATACAGTGGATAAGCCAAAGCCACATAGACCGTTTCCCAGGCGATCGAACCGATTCGCCAGATTTCATGTCCCACACCTAATATGGCCAGTGCGACTGCTGCCATCTGCCAGCGCGATAGTTTTTCCTTATAAAGCACACATCCGACCAGCACCATGACTAAGGGCAACAGGAAATATCCTAGGGATACCTGTAAACCGCGGCCATTAATTGGTCCCCATAAAAAGAGCCACAACTGTGTCGTACATAACAGGGAACTGATGATCAACCAGAGCAGAAAAGCAGGTTGTTTGAGAATGCGTTTTAAAATTTGAGTGATATGGCTGAGGTCACCTGACCACCACATGAACGCAGTCAAAAATGGAATGGTCGCCAACATCCGCCAGGCAAAGGTCTGTTCACTGTCTAAAGGCTGCAAAAATGGCGTGAATATATAAAGAACACCAAATACTACTGATGCCAATACCGATAATGCAATGCCTTTATACATGCTTCAAACCCAAGATCATTCCAGCGCATTATAACGATTAGTCTAAAATAAAGCTTGAAGATTCATCTGACCAAAGGTGATAGCAAGGCAAAATATATAATTCAAAAAAGAGAAGCATTAAAAAACCATGCCGAAGCATGGTTTTTATACCTAACCCAAGTGGCCTTTTATTTTCTTGCCTGTTGGGTCTGTTTGGTATGAATCACATCACTCAAATCATAACCCACAGATTGCGCATATTGCAGGTATTCATTCACCACGTTCTGATCCAGTTGAGGATCACGTGACAATACCCACATATATTTACGTTTAGGCTCGCCGACCAGTACGGTTTGATAATTATCATCCAGTTTCAATACCCAATAATCGCCACGGCCCACTGGCAACCAGCGAATAAACTCTGGTAAGAAACTTACTTTGAGCTTGGTGTTATAAGGTGCATTCTGAATGTATGCCTCACCTACGGATTGGGTCACCTGACCATTTTTCTGGATACAGCGGTTATCTACATTAACGTTACCATTTTCATTTAATGTATACGTCGCCGTAACATCACGATCACACTTGTTCTGGAATGTAAGTGGTTTACGAGCCACTTCATACCAGGTGCCCAAATAACGATCCAGTTCAACTTTCTCTACAGTGGGTAAAGAATCGTTCTTGGCATAAGCCATAGTTGCAGCCCCGAGTCCAAGTAGAACTGCACCACCCACTGCAATTTTTGCAAGTTTCAATCCCGCATGAGGGAGATTATTTTTAGTTGTCATACGATACCTATTTGTTGATCAGGACAAAATTTTCAACATGAATATTTCGTACTTACAATAGCGGCATCTGCAGACATACTTTGTAGCATTATGTTAGGTTTGTGATTGATTTTACGTAATTTAAATCTGTAATTTACACACAGACCTAACTTAACATCTGCGCTTTTAAACGTAAAATTTCATCCCGTATACGTGCAGCCTGCTCAAACTGTAGTTCTTTTGAAGCCTTGAGCATTTCTTTTTCCAGTTTATTGATATGCTTCGCGAACATCTTTGGATCGGCCATGATATGGCGTTCATCTGCACTGATCGCACGGGCCTGATCGGAAGCTTTCAGCTCAATAGTTTCATCATCCAGCACTTCGCCTGTATCAATTTCCTTAATCACCTGACGTACTGCACTACGTGGTGTAATGCCATGCTCTTCATTAAACTGGATCTGTTTGGCACGACGGCGTTCAGTCTCATCAATCGCTTTTTGCATAGAATCGGTAATGCGATCCGCATACAAAATCGCTTTACCTTTCAAGTTACGCGCTGCACGACCAATGGTCTGGATCAGTGAACGCTCTGAACGCAGGAAACCTTCTTTATCCGCATCCAAAATCGCAACCAGTGAAACTTCTGGCATATCTAGACCTTCACGCAGCAGGTTAATGCCGACCAGAACATCATGCACACCGGTACGCAGCTCATGAATAATTTTCACACGCTCAACAGTATCAATATCGGAGTGCAAATAGGCAACCTTGATTCCATATTCTTTTAAATAGGATGTCAGGTCTTCCGCCATACGCTTGGTCAAGGTCGTCACCAGCACACGCTCATTCATTTCCTTACGAATATTGATTTCAGACAATACATCATCGACCTGTGTCAAGACTGGACGGATTTCAATTTCCGGATCAATCAGACCGGTTGGACGAACCACCTGCTCGACTACCTGTTCAGATTTTTCCAGTTCATATCGTGCAGGTGTGGCACTGACGTACACGGTCGTCGGTACAATACGTTCCCATTCCTCAAATTTCATTGGACGGTTATCCAGTGCACTTGGCAAGCGGAAACCGTAATTCACTAGATTTTCTTTACGGGAACGGTCACCTTTGTACATGGCTCCAATTTGTGGAACAGTCACGTGCGATTCATCGATAATCAGCAAGGCATCATCGGGTACATAATCAAAAAGCGTCGGCGGTGCTTCGCCTGCCGGACGACCCGATAAATGACGTGAATAGTTTTCGATACCGTTGGTATAACCGAGCTGCTGCATCATTTCCAGATCATAACGGGTACGCTGCTCGATCCGCTGAGCTTCCAGCAACTTGTCATTTTCACGGAAAAAGACCAGACGTTCTTTTAATTCATCTCGAATGGTTTCAATCGCGCGAGCCAAATTGTCTTTCGGTGTTACATAGTGACTTTTAGGATAGATCGTGACACGCGGCACTTTACGGATCATTTTCCCGGTTAAAGGATCAAACCAGCGAATGGAGTCGACTTCATCATCAAACAGCTCAATCCGGATGGCATCCTGATCCGATTCGGCTGGGAAAATATCAATGATCTCACCACGAATACGATAGGTACCGCGCAGGAATTCCAGTTCATTACGCGAATACTGCATTTCAACCAGACGGCGAATAATATCATCACGTCCAATACGGTCGCCTTCGACCACATGCAGCAACATGCTCATATAGGCATTCGGATCACCCAGACCGTAAATCGCAGACACTGAAGCGACAATAATTGCGTCGCGACGTTCTAAAAGTGCACGGGTGGCCGAAAGACGCATCTGGTCAATGTGGTCATTAATTGCCGCATCTTTCTCGATAAAGGTATCTGAAGATGGTACATAGGCCTCTGGCTGATAGTAGTCATAATAACTGACAAAATATTCAACCGCATTATTCGGGAAAAATGCTTTAAATTCGCCGTAGAGCTGTGCAGCCAGCGTTTTGTTATGGGCCATGACAATAGTCGGACGCTGGGTATGGGCAATGACATTGGCCATAGTATAGGTTTTACCTGAACCGGTAACCCCCAGCAAAAGCTGATCGTGATAGCCTTTTTCTATACCCTTGACCAGCTTTTCAATGGCCTGTGGCTGATCGCCAGCAGGTTGATAATTGGTCACCAGTTCAAAGGGTTGTTTATCACTCATAGCTTTAATCATTTCACTGCGGATATCGACTCAATTTATTATGGGGGTAAAACTGAATTACTCAATCCCTATCCAGGTTTCTGTTTAGTAAAATAAATCGAGTGAAATATTATGCTTTCGTAGCTTAAAGTCGTTTTAGATCTAAACTTTTCTATCAAAATTGAATCAGCATAAATTTCGAGCCGGATCATTACTTCATTCTAGCTTATTCGCTATTCAGCTAAAATTTCTGGACAAAGTTCTGCCTTATCTGATGATGTAATAAAGATTAATTTCACCTTGACCCTTATAGCGTTCAAAGGCAACATGAAGCTAATCAGGACATCGAATAAAAAAGCCATGACTTACCATTATCACGATGAAAGTATTGTTAAATCTCTGCCAGAAAATACGGTATTTGTTTTCGGAAGCAACTTGGCTGGACAACATGCCGGAGGAGCAGCCAGAACAGCTTATGAGCATTTTGGGGCGGTCATGGGGGTTGGTCGTGGCTGGGCAGGTCAAAGTTATGCCATTCCGACTATGAATGAGCATTTGCAACAGATGCCTCTCTCACAAATCCAGCACTATATTGATGACTTCAAGATTTACACCAAGAACCATCCTAAAATTAAATATTTTATTACTTCGGTCGGTTGTGGCATTGCTGGTTATAAAGTCGAAGAGATCGCTCCAATGTTCAAAGGCATTTCTCACAATGTCATTTTTCCGCAATCTTTCCGGCCTTTTGTAGAAAAAGCGCTTCCGAAAATTACGTCGCAATTCCTGCATACCATCTTTCGGGATTCGGTGATTTTTACTCCGGCAACAGATGAGCTGATTGATGTTCTGGCACTGACCGACAATGAAAAGAGTCTGGCCAAGATTCTGCTTAACACTCAGATTTATCCGGTCGACAGCAATGGCCGTGATCGTGTATTTGAGATTGAAGATATTCTGCATAACCTGAATGGCAAGATTTTTGATTTCCAGAATAATTCTGAAGGTTCCATGCTGTTTGGTGCTGTGATTTTGGCACTTCTGGAACTTTATAATATCAATGAAAAAGACTTTATTGATGTCTGGAAAGGTGATCGTGAGATTGCCCCACCAAAACCTGAAAATAAAGCACGTAAAACAGTTCGCTAAGGTAGCTCCCAAATTTTACTCATAAAAAAGCCATGAACTTCATGGCTTTTTTATTTTTTAACGTTTGCCCATTGAACGGCGTGTACCACGAGGTGGCATCCAGGTCCGGTCGGCATAACGCTGCGGTTTAGGTCGTAGATCTTCCAGAACCTCATCTGAAGCAGATTGTTCTGCTTGTTTTAATGGAAACGGTAAATTAACCAAGGGCTTTTTCTTGGGAGAATTTTGGGAGCTCATGCGCAATACTCAATAATTTATGCGGCTATTGTACAAAAAAACTCTATCTGCTGTGTACCACCGGTTGGCTAAATTTATTCAAGCTTTTTCTAGTAGGTTTTGAGCAGAAAATTTTCTGATTTCTTGTACAAATCACGTCCAGGATAGAAAGCTTAAATCATTATTTAAAACTTAGATTAATGAGAAAAATGTTACCCACTTATTATTCTATTACTTCGATAAAACTGAAAATTTTATAAAAATTAATATCCTATTTATCTTCACTATTCATAATAATTTTTACATAAATATATATTTTATTAATACAATTTATACAAATTTTGGCATTTTTTACTTTCTGTTAACTTTTCACTACTCGTTCTGTAACTGTGTAAATTGGTGAGATTTAACTAAATTGTTCAATAGAAAAACAAATAACTAGCACGGACAAGGAGTCCTCTGAACAATGAAGACAATCATGGTATGCATGGCAGGTCTAGCCACACTACCCCTGCTTGCACATGCAGAATCCCCATATTTCAGCCTACAGGATGGCGATGGCTTTAAGCGATTTTCCGTTTCAGTCGGTGCACTGCATGTCATGCCACAAGGAAAAGCACAACCATTTGCGGTAAATACAGCAGTTCAAGATGGTGAAACGGCTAAAGTTGGTGACATCTCGATCGCTGCAGTCAAAGGCAATCTTGATCCTGCTATGGAGTCGAATCTTTCAACCGGCTTCATTAACCTCATCGATGGCTTAGGCGGAAAAACTTTATCTGGCAATTTAAGTGGCAGTGCAGAGATTTATGGCTTGGAAAGCTGGAATAATGCTGGAACAGGTCTGGAAGCTGATGATGTCACTACACTCGGGATCATGACCAACTATTTCTTTACCGACAATGTCTCACTGGAAATAAAAGCCGGCATTCCTCCCAAAGTCGACTTGCAAGGTAAAGGCAAGATTTATGCACCATTCTCTGCAATGGCAACGCCAAGTATTGATTTAATTCCTCAAATACCGGGTGGCATTGATTTACCGAGTATTGACTTAAAAAATGACATCCCGATTACGGATCTGGAAGCATATGGACCGGCAGCATCTGCACGTGCCTGGACCCCGGCTTTTGAATTTCAGTACCATTTTGGCAAAACAGGTGTCAATAAATTCCGTCCTTATGTCGGGCTTGGACTCATGTATGCCTATTTCAATGAACTGGAAATCAATTCAAGTACTGAACAAGACCTGATTAAAGCCGGTCATATGATTGCCAACATTAAGGAAGGCAAAGCTGGCGCTTCTCTAGATGGGATAGAAAGTAGTGCTAATCCAAAAGTAGATCTGGAAGCGTCTGATGCCTTTGCTCCTGTCGCGACTGTCGGCTTTACTTATGACTTTAATGATACCTGGTTCGCGGTAGGTTCTGTATCTTATGCTCATCTGAAAAATGACACCACGATTACGGTAACAGATGCAAATCTAGGTGAACTGATTCGCTCCAAAGCCGATATTGAAGTCAATCCAATTCTGGCCTATGCCGGATTCGGGATGCGTTTCTAATCAATTAATTCTTTCATTAAAAAAACTGAATACTTCAGGACAGCGGCTACGGCCGTTGTTCTGTTTTCTGACGTTCTATGCAGCTATAAAAAAAATTTATCGTTTGATTAATTTTTATTTTATCGCCTCTCTAGGTTGAATCGAATACTATACCTATCAACTTTATATGCATGAATGACTTATGGCTGACAGTCAATTTTCCAGAACCCTGATTTGTATGCTGATTGGCGCTGCCATTATTCTGGCTTTATCTTTGGGGATTCGTCATGCATTTGGCCTGTATCTGGTGCCAATGAGTGAAGAATTTGGCTGGGGTCATAATGTCTTTAGTTTAGCCATTGCCATGCAGAACCTGATCTGGGGTGCTGTTCAGCCCATTACTGGTGCCTTCGCTGATAAATATGGCAGCAAGATTGTTGTTGCCATTGGCGGTGCCTTATATGCGCTTGGCCTGTTATTGATGGCTGTCAGTTCAACCGGATTATTGTTGAATCTCAGCGTCGGGCTGATTTTAGGTCTGGCCTTGTCTGCCACCTCTTTCCCGGTTTTATTATCTGCGGTTGGACGAGCTGCACCACCTGAAAAACGCAGTCTGGCAATGGGGATTGCCAGTGCAGCAGGCTCCTTCGGCCAGTTTATTATGCTGCCTTCAACGCTATTACTTTTACAGAATGTCGGCTGGTCAGCAGCACTTGTCGTCAGCGCAATTTTAATCGCTTTGATTGTACCTTTGGCCTGGATGCTAAAAGCCCCGATGTATGTCGATCCAAATGCCATATCTACGCCGAATAAGGTATCACTCAGCTTTAAAGATATTTTAGTCGTAGTCAAAAACCATAAGCCATTCTGGTTTCTGGCGATGGGCTTTTTTGTCTGTGGCTTTCAGGTGGTCTTTATCGGGATTCACCTGCCGGGTTATCTGATTGATCATGGGTTCAATGCTACAACTGGCACCATTTTCCTGGCACTAGTGGGCCTGTTTAATGTTGTCGGCACCTATACGGCTGGCTGGCTCGGTGGAAAATATTCCAAACCACGTCTGCTAATGGGCTTATACGGTCTGCGCGGGCTTGCAATTATCGCCTTTCTGATGCTGCCTTTAAGCACCTGGACGGTCTATGCGTTTGGTGTCATCATGGGATTATTATGGCTTTCTACCGTACCACTGACCAACGGTATTGTTGCCAATATGTTTGGCGTGAAATATCTGACCATGCTCAGCGGGATTGTATTCTTTACCCATCAGGTCGGTTCATTCTTTGGCGGCTGGCTCGGCGGTGTAAACCATGACATGAGTGGCAATTATAATGCGGTATGGATGCTGTCGATTGCCTTAAGTATTTTTGGTGTACTGGTGCACTTATGGGTAAATGAGGAGCAAATCGTACATGACTGATTCCACCTTTCTGCTCAAGCTTTCCATTGCGATAGCAATGGTACTTCTGCTCGCTATTTCTCTATTGCTCTGGAGCCAGACTCCAGAACTGTTTGAGTACTTTAATCAGGCTTTTTGCGCACACTGATTGTCAAATATTTGACATTTTTCAGCAGCTTTAGGACTTTGTTTTGCCATTTTAATTAAAAGATATCAAATCAATCATTTAGATATTTTTATTAAGTTTTTCATAAGTTTAGCAATTCTTTTGATTTTATTTTTGCTCTGGTTTTTTTTAGATTTTCTGCAACAAGAAAATTCAGAGACTTTCCAATGACAAGCTTGACCCAACTTTCACAAGCCATTCACGATGCACCACGCTGGCATCAGCAAGATCAGTTCCAGAATACTGATGAAATCAAAATTGTCCCGCAGGCAGATCAAGCCCTAGGCGCAGTGGTTTATGGCCTCGATGCCCGTAAAGCCCAATCTGGCGAAACCATCCTGCGTCTGAAGCAGGCTCTGGCTGAACAATTGATCCTGATCTTTAAGAATCAAAGTCTGGATGATCTACAGTATCTGGCATTTGCCACCTATTTCGGTTCGATTTTCCGTCCAGATGCCGACACGCCAGTGCTGGCTTCTAAAACAGATACGGGCACTCCACCTGATGTCGTACCAGTTTCCAATGCAGTCGGTCAAGGGGATTACACCGGTCACGGTGAACTTGCACCGCATGCCGATCACCAGTGGACACCGTTACCTTCTTTTGGCTCTTTACTCTATGCCATTGAACTGCCAAAAGACGGTGGCCAGACGTCCTGGATCAATACCATCAAGGCTTATGAAGCCTTAGATGAAAAAACCAAAGCAAAAATCGATCAGTTACAGCTCATTACCTATAATCCATTTGTACGCTTCCAGAGCAATAAAGGTGGTAATGCTTATGCAGGTAATATGCCAAAATATCGCTTTAAAGATCAGCCAATTTTAGGTCATGCCTACCCGCACCCACTGGTACGTACCCATCCTGAATCTGGCCGTAAAGCACTTTGGTTAAATACTCATACCGAAGTTGAGTTGGTAAATTATGATGATCAGGCAGGCAATGAACTGATTGCAAAATTACGTGAGCATGTCTTAAAACCTGAATTCGCTTATGAGCACCATTGGGAAGCAGGCGATATCGTGTTCTGGGACAATCAGGTTACTCTACATTCACGCCGTCCTTTCCCTGCTGATCAGCGCCGTTTATTAAAACGTATCAGCCTGGCAGGTAGTCGTCCATTTTAATCACCATAAAAATATAATAAAGAGAAAGGTCATTTAAGCCTTCGACAATAACGACTCATCATGTAGATTTTCCGCCATTGAGGAATGACCGCCTCAATGGTTTTATTTTTAAATTTTTAGTCATCCTATTTTGGGAATATCAGGATAGAGGTTTTAAATTAAATTTTTTAAAAATACAGCTTTTAACAAAATCGGCAATCGGATTACTTTTTCTCACTCAAACTGCCTAGTGTATTTTTCCTTTTCTGCTTAGCGTATTAAAAATCAAGCCATTGCTATAAGCTGCAAAAAGGAGAAGAAAATGAACGAGATTCAATTTTCAGATTGTATCCGCGCATGTATGACCTGCTCGCTGGCCTGTACCAACTGTGCCAGTGCCTGCCTGAAAGAAGAACATTTAGAAATGATGCGGGAATGTATCCAGCGCTGTCTGGACTGTGCTGATCTGTGTCAGCTCTGCGCCCGCATGCAACAAAAGCAATCTCCATTTATGAAAGAGATTTGCGAGCTATGCGCTAAAGCTTGCGATTATTGTGTAGAAGAATGTGGCCATCATGAGGATGATCATTGCCAGCAATGTGCAGAAGCTTGCCGTCGCTGTGCTGAAGAATGCCGCAAAATGGCAGCCTAATTTCCAGCATTATTGACGAAATTGAATTTTTTCAATCTGGAAAATAAAAAACCCGCAAGCCAAACTTGCGGGTTTTTATCTAACCTGAATAAATCAAATTAGAATAAACGGTTCATACCATTCAATGTCGCCACACGATAGGCTTCTGCCATCGTTGGATAATTGAATGTGGTTTCCACAAAATACTTGATCGTATTGTTCGGGCTGTTCATGACTGCCTGACCAATGTGGATAATCTCCGATGCATTATTACCAAAGCAATGCACACCCAGAACTTCCAGCGTATCGCGATGGAACAGGATTTTTAATTCGCCAACTGTATCACCGGTAATCTGCGCACGCGCCAGATGACGGAAAGAAGCCTGACCCACTTCATACGGAATTTTTTCTTCAGTCAACTGCTGCTCAGTTTTACCGATTGAAGAGATTTCCGGAATGGTATAAATACCAGTCGGAATATCAGTCACGGGTGCAACATCTTGCTCACCGCTCATGTTAGCACCTGCGCAACGACCTTGGTCATAGGCAGCAGAAGCCAATGATGGCCAGCCAATCACGTCACCTGCAGCATAGATATTTTCGACTTCAGTCTGATACTGCTCATTCACGGTTAATTGACCGCGACTGTTTGGTTTCAGGCCAATATTTTCAAGGCCTAAACCGTCAGTATTCCCTGAACGGCCGTTACACCACAGAATCGCATCTGCCTTAATTTTCTTACCGCTTTGTGTATGTAGAACCACATAATCATCAGAAGTTTCAAGGAAGTCGATCTGTTCATTATGACGGATCAATACACCCTGTTCACGTAAGTGATAAGACAACGCATCAGAGATTTCATCATCTAAATAGCTGAGCAGTTTTGGTTGGGTGTTAATTAGGTCAACCTTATGTCCTAGACCAATAAAGATCGATGCATATTCACAGCCAATCACACCTGCACCATAAATAATGATTTTTTGGATTGAGAAATCCAGATCCAGAATTTTATCTGAATCAAATACACGTGGATGATTGAAATCAAGAATTTCTGGGCGGTATGGACGTGAACCGGTCGCAATCACCAGTTGCTGGAACATAATAGTTTCTTTTATGCCATCTGGTGTAAATACAAAGATCGTATTTGCGTCTTGAATGTAAGCACGACCATGATAGATATCAATCTTGTTACGGTCATAAAAACGTGAGTGAGTATCCACCTGCTGCTGAATCACTTTATGTGCATTGCGCAGTACCTGTTTCATGGTGAATTGTTTCCATTCACCTACTTTTTGAAACATTGGATCACGTTGATAACGGATAATGCTGGATACCGTTTGACGCAATGCCTTACTTGGAATCGTACCTACGTGAGTACAGTTACCACCCAGCTGTTCACGCATATCCACAATTGCAACACGCTTACCAGATTTGGCAAGTTTCATTGCCGCGCCTTCGCCCGCAGGGCCTGAACCTAGAACTACCGCATCGTACTTAACGAAAGTCCCACTAACGACCTCTTTTTTACGTGGCATTCAACGCTCCTTAAAATTAAAAAATTTTGCTTTAATCTACGCTATATTATGACGTAATTGCTGCCAATTTGGTGTATTTAACTTACATATATTGTGTGATAAGAACATTTTTTAAATGAATAATCCTTTTCGCCCTATTTCACCCGAGTTTCGTTATAATTAAAAAAGTGTTAACTTTGATTTATCTCCCTCCTTCAAAACAGTGGAAAAGTTATATATGTCTGAAAACCGTAAACCTGAACAGGGTATCAAACTTCGCGGCGCAGAAAAGGTCGCCCGTATTCCTGTAAAAGTTGTTCCTACGGTTGAAACGCCACGTAAACCGGACTGGATCCGCGTGAAAATGGCCGCTCCCGAGGAAGTTCAGCGTATTAAAACTACACTTCGTCAGCAAAAACTGCATACCGTATGTGAAGAAGCTGCCTGTCCGAACCTGCCTGAATGTTTTGGTGGGGGTACAGCAACCTTTATGATTATGGGTGATATTTGTACGCGTCGCTGTCCGTTCTGTGATGTGGCACATGGTCGTCCAAATGCACTTGATCCGGATGAACCGCGTCATATGGCAGAAACGATTGCCAACCTGGGTCTGAAATATGCAGTCATCACTTCAGTAGACCGTGATGACCTGCTGGATGGCGGTGCACAGCATTTTGTGGACTGTATTAAAGAAGCTCGTGCTTTGAGTCCAAAGACTTTGCTGGAAATTCTGGTACCTGATTTCCGTGGTCGTATGGACATCGCTTTACGCATCATGACTGAATGTCCACCAGACGTGTTTAACCACAACATTGAAACTGTGCCACGTCTGTATAAAGCCATGCGTCCAGGTTCTGATTATCAGCACTCTTTAAATCTGTTGAAAATGTTTAAAGATTATTGCCCAGAAATTCCAACCAAATGTGGTTTGATGGTCGGTATTGGTGAAACTGAAGAAGAAGTTCTCGCTCTGTTAGACGACCTGAAAGCACATGACGTGGATTATGTAACGATTGGCCAGTATCTACAGCCATCTAAACAGCATGCGCCAATCGACCGTTTTGTAACGCCAGAAGAATTCGAACGTTATGCAGAACATGGCCGTAAGCTTGGCTTTAAGAATATCTGGTCAGCACCGATGGTACGTTCAAGTTACTTTGCAGATCGTCAATACTATGGTGAACCGGTTCCGGAAGTACGCCGTAAAGTTGATCCAGCGAAAAAAATCGCTGTGCAGGCGATTGAAGCTTAAAATGACTTAGATCAAAGCCCTCTCAAGTAGAGGGCTTTTTTATGCCTAACTAAATTTATATTTGTTCACTTTTTAATTATTTTACCTACCCTCTCTTGGAGATTAAGTTATTACTTATCTTCACATTTCTTTGCGTGTTCTCACTTGAAGACTGCGCATTTTTCAAACAATCTCAAAAACAGATAAAACACTTCAATATATCGTTGAAATATTTAATAACGATTGTTCTCACAAGAACAATTGTGAATTTGCCAGTTGCTTAAGCGATGTAAAAAAATTGATCAAGTCTTATGAAGACACCTTAGGGAGATCGGCAGCATCACAATTGTATGACCCTGGAGAAATATAACAATGCTATTTATTTTCGCCGTACTTCTTCTCATTGCCAGTTTATGGGCGATTTTCTTTTTTCAACTCTCCCGTACCACTGGTGCAATTACCCTGATTGTCATGTCAGTGGTTTGTGCCTTTATCAGTCCTTGGTCACTGATTCTGGGTATTCCCCTGATCCTGATCAGTCTGGTCGTCATGATCGAACCTTTGCGTATGTCTTTCATTTCCAGGCCAGCCTATAAGGCATTAGCGGATGCCATGCCGAGCATTAGCCCGACAGAACGTGAGGCTCTTGATTCCGGCACCAGCTGGTGGGAAAAAGAACTCTTTATGGGTGCGCCGAACTGGGAAACCTTTAATAGCTATCCCTATCCAAAACTTTCCATTGAGGAACAGGCATTCTTGGATAACGAAGTCGAAACGCTGTGTAGCATGCTGGATGAATGGAAAATTCATGAGAAGAAAATGCTGCCTGAACATATCTGGCAATATATTAAAGATAATGGCTTCTTGGGACTAATTATTCCCAAAGAATACGGCGGTCGTGCCTTTAGTTCCTTTGCTCAAAGCCGGGTGATGAGCAAAATTTCTTCACGCTCTCTCACTGCTGCTGTGAGCTGTATGGTGCCTAACTCACTTGGGCCGGGTGAGTTGTTACTACATTATGGTACCGATGAACAAAAAGATCGTTATTTACCCGGTCTGGCCAAAGGTGAAGAAATCCCATGTTTTGGTCTGACCAGTCCTGAAGCCGGTTCAGATGCCGGTGCGATTCCAGATACCGGTGTGGTCTGCTATGGACAGTTTGAAGGTCAGGAAGTCTTGGGACTGAGAATGAATTTCTCCAAACGCTGGATTACTCTAGCACCAATTGCCACCGTGGTTGGTCTGGCTTTTAAAATGTATGACCCTGATCATTTACTCGGTGATAAAACAGATTATGGGATTACTTGTGCCTTGCTACCGGCCAATCATGAAGGGGTAAAAGTCGGTCCACGTCATAATCCTGGCTCCCCTTTTATGAATGGTACTGTTGAAGGTAAGGATGTATTTATTCCTTTAGACTGGATCATTGGTGGCGTGAAAAATGCCGGCAAAGGCTGGCGTATGCTGATGGAATGTCTGGCAGTTGGCCGTGGTATTTCCCTACCGGCTTTATCTACCTCCAGTGCCGAAATGACTTACCTGAATGTCAGTGCATTTTCTCGAATCCGTCAGCAATTCAAGATTTCGGTGGGTAAATTTGAAGGCGTACAGGAAGCCAATAGCGAAATCGCCAGTGATGCCTATATGCTGGAAGCTTTCCGTTATTTAGTGACTTGTGGTCTGAACCAAGGTGGTAAACCGGCAGTCATGACGGCAATTGCTAAATACTATGCCACTGAGACCATGCGTAAAATTGTCAATCACGGTATGGATGTCGTGGGTGGCCGTGCGATTCAAATGGGACCTCGTAACTTCCTGGCTCTCAACTATCAGGCCATTCCAGTATCGATTACAGTCGAAGGCGCCAATATTCTCAGCCGCTCATTGATGATCTTTGGTCAAGGCTCGATGCGTTGCCATCCTTATTTGTATGAAGAATTACAGCTTCTGCAAGCTGAAGACCCAAAAGCCGCTCTGAATCCATTCGATATTATGTTATTTAAGCATCTGGGTTATACCTTTAACCGGACTGCCCGCTCTTTTGCCTATGCTTTTAGCGGTGGTTCAAGTGCTGCGCCACAAAGTGCAGTTGATTTTACCCGTCCTTATTACAAGATTATTAACCGGCTCAGTGCCAACTTTGCCCTGACTGCAGATATGTGTCTGGGTTTACTTGCCGGTGATATTAAACGCAAGGAAATGCTTTCTGGCCGTCTGGCTGATATTCATGCCCATCTGTTTATTGCGACGGCAATCCTGAAATTCTTTGAACATAGCAAAAAAACTGAAGCTGAACGTCTGCATGCACAATTGGCAATTGAGAAATCTTTATATACGGCTCAGGAAGCGTTTTATGACCTGTTTGCAAATTTCCCGGTGGGTGTTGCTGCTGGCATGGTCAAACTTATCTGTTTCCCATTTGGCCGACCTGTCGCGAAGCCATCTGACCGACTTAAACAGGAAGTCGCAAATGTCATGATGGAAGATAACGCTTTCCGGAAAGTACTGAAAAAGCATGTTTTCTATAGCACAGCGGAAGATGATGTGAATGGTCGTATGGAATCAACCTTCACCATGTTACTGGAAATTGAGCAGCTTTGGGATCGCTTTAAAAAAGCCGAAAACAAAGGTCAATTTAAAGGACTCAGTTTTGCTGATCATGTGGCTGATGCGCATGAACAAGGCTTTATTAATGAAGAAGAAGCCAATAAGTTGCTGGACTATAATGCGCGTCGCTACGACAGCATGTTGACTGATGTCTTCGATCTGCATTTACAGGAAGTATTGGAACTTGAAAATCCTCATATTTCGAAAGCAGATGCAACAGGTACCGATACTTCAGTTCAAAGTGCACCTTCACATTCAACCAGTCCTTAGATAGAACTTTTATCTAAATCGGATCTTGCTTTCCAAAGTGAGGTTATTTCCTGATTTCACTTTGGAATATCACAAGTGGCTATTCAGCCACTTTTTTACGACTATTGCACGATGGTATTTAAGATATTAAACGTTAAGCTAGACCCATAATAAAATTGAGGGTCAATGATGTCACAACAAGATTATGAAAATGGCTTGAAAGTCCGTACTGAAGTGATGGGTGCAAGTTTTGTAAAACGTGCTCAGGACAATACGGTTCCTTTTACTCAGCCTTTGCAGGACTGGATTAATGAACATGCCTGGGGCTCAACCTGGCAACGTGAAGGGATTTTACCACGTAAATACCGTTCTTTAATTACCATTGCTTTTCTTACCGCGCAAAAAAGCCCAACTGAATTGAAAGGCCATGTTCGTGGCGCTTTGAATAATGGTGCAACAGTTGAAGAAATTCAGGAAGTGCTACTGCATAGCCTGCCTTACTGCGGTGCCCCTGCTACTCAGGAAGCCTTCCGTGCAGCGCTTGAAGTGATTCAGGAATATCAAGCAAATCAGCAGAATTAAGATTTACTTAGGCTATTGAGCTGCCTAATGAATAAATAAAGCCGGGAATTAAAATTCCCGGCTTTTTAAATTTTAAACTGATATATCTATAGCTATAACTTCTTTAACACTGTCTTTAATATTGTTTGAAAAGATTATCTTCTTAATTCAATTTGAGTCCGCTGTTCCAGTCCTTGCACCGCAGCAGAGAAATCCAGCTGACTGGCCTGAGGTTTGGCAATCTGCTGAAACTCTTGCTGAACCAAAGACATCACCGATAAATCCAGTTGCTGTTGCTGTACCAGCTCCAAAGCAATGCCAATATCTTTCTGTAACAGATCCAGTGCAAAAGTCTTGTGAAACTCACGGTTCAGTACACGCTGCGCCATGATATTTTCCGACATGCTGCTTTTACCGCTGGAATGATTAATACAGTTCAGTGCGCTACTTAAATCAACGCCCTGTCCTTTTAGCACAGTCAGCCCTTCAGCCAATGCCCATAAATGAGTCGCCATTAGGGTATTATTCACGGCTTTCACCGCAAAGCCCGAACCATTTTCTCCTACATATTCAATCAAGCCAGCAAAGGCTTCAATAATCGGTTTGACTTGTTCAAAGGCTTGTTCATTACCTCCGACCATCACAGTTAAAGTACCGCGTTCTGCTCCAATGGTTTGGCCAGAAACCGGTGCATCCAGATAAAAACTACCTTGTTGCTCCAAGAGCTTCGCCAGTTTCTGGGCAGATTCCGGTACACCACTGGTACAGTCAATCCAGATTGCACCTTGTTTGGGTGGATGAGCTGCAATTAATGCTTCTACATCCTGACTGGTCGGTAAACAGGAAAAGATAAAATCTGCCTGAACCGCCTGCTCAATACCAACTGCCTGCGTTACAAAAGTTTCGGCATGCGCTACAGCTTTCTGTTCAGTACGGTTCCAGACCCACACCTGATGTCCGAGTTTTGGCAAATGGGAGGCCATATGCCAGCCCATTGCCCCGAGTCCTAAAAATGCAATTGTATGACTCAAAAAATGCTCCTCATTTTAAACGACTGGCTTAGCCTCAACCTCAGTTATGGTTTCAGCTGGTTCAGATGCTGGCAATTCTTTATCTTCACCACGATTCAGGAATAGATTGAGTAAGATCGCAGCTAAAGTCGCAGTACCAATACCCCCCAGATCAAAACCACCAATCTGCAAGCTATAGTTCCCTGTACCCATGATCAGACACACGGCACCAATAATCAGCGTACTGTTCTTGGTAAAATCAACCTTGTTATCTACCCAGATTTTTGCACCAGCCACCGTAATCAGACCAAAGACCACAATCGATGCACCACCCAATAAAGCCACTGGAATGGTACTGATCACTGCACCAAATTTAGGTGAAAGTCCGAGTAAAATCGCGAAGATACCCGCGAAGACAAATACCGTGGTTGCATAAACCTTGGTGACTGCCATCACACCGATATTTTCAGCATAAGTGGTCATCCCCGTACCACCGACAGAAGCGGATAATGAAGTACACACCCCATCAGCAAAGAAACCGCGTCCCATATACGGTGACAGGTTTTTACCGGTCATCGCAGATACAGCTTTAAAGTGCCCCAGATTTTCTGCCACTAAAATAATCGCCACTGGTGCAATCATCAGCATGGCATTCATTTCAAATACCGGGCTCTGGAAATTAGGCAAACCAAACCATGCTGCTTCACTGACCTTGGTAAAATCAATCGCAGGTCCGAAGCCCATCACATTCGTGAAAAGGAAATAAATCAGGTAGGAAGATAATAAGCCTAATAACAGCAGCAGACGGCGTACCATTCCTCGGGTAAACACAGCAATCACACTGATACAGATAATCGTGATTAATGCCATCCAGGAATCAAACTGGTTCGCTGAAACGCTTTTAATCGCGACTGGAGCCAGGTTCAAACCGATGATCATCACGATCACGCCTGTCACTACAGGTGGCATCAGTTTTTCAATCCAGTTGGTACCGGTTTTCATCACCAGCAGCCCAATCAAGGCATAGACAATACCGCAAGCAATGGTGCCGCCAAGGGCCAGTCCGATATTAGGATTCGCACCAACTCCGGAATAACCTGTAACTGCGACGACCGCACCAATAAAGGCAAAGCTGGATCCCAGATAACTAGGCAATCGACCGCCCGTGATCAGGAAAAATAAAATGGTCCCAATCCCGGTAATGAAAATCGTGAGATTGGGATCAAACCCCATTAATAAGGGTGCCAGCACGGTTGCGCCAAACATGGCAAACACATGCTGCAACCCGAGAATAATACTTTTTCCAGCAGGCAGATATTCATCTGTTTGCACGGGTGTGGTATCGAGATTGCCTTGGTAAGGCTTAAATTTTGGAAACCACGTTTCTTTTTCTTGCATCGGCTTCCCCTCCTTGATTAGGATTGAATTGAATTAGCACATTTTGTGTGGCTCACAGTAAGAACGGTTGAAGTACATCAGCGCATTGCCTTGACGCTGGCACATGGCTTTCACCTCACAGAACAGCACGTCATGACTGCCTACGGATAAACATTGGACCACCTCGCAGTCAAAACTGACTAAGGCATCTTCAAGTACAGGCGACTGGGTCACCAAAGTTTTCCAGTTCCCCTGACTGAAACGCTCTGCCATTGGTGTTTTTCCACCAAACAGATTGGAAAGATTTTGTTGATGTGATGCCAGGGTATTCACACACAACACCTGATTCTTTTTAAAGGTTTCATAGACTGACGCAGAACGGTTCAGGCACACCAGTAACGTTGGTGGTGTATCCGTCACGCTACATACGGCCGAAGCGGTAAATCCAGCCATTCCTGCATCGCCTTGCGTGGTAATGACATTCACTGCAGCACCTAGATTAGACATGCCCTGACGGAAAATCTGCTGATCGACCTGGGTAAAGATGTCACCCGATGCGTTAGTCGCCAAAACCTTATTTAATGCTTTATTTTCTGCAACTGTCTCTATGATGATTTTAGATAGTTTGGCATTCATGCTGTTCTCCCGCCCCCAAGTCAATATTCAGTTTCAGACCTGGGGCATCTAGTAATGAGATTGAATCAGGTAGATCGACTTATACATGGGCAATCGAAGCAATTTCGACCAGCGCATCAGGTTTGACTAAACCTGTCTGTACGCAATACCGTGCCGGCTTATCTCCCGGGAAATACTCTGCATAAACTGCATTAATCGCAGCATAATCTGCCCAGTCTTTGACAAAGACATGGTTAAAGGTCACGTCATCCATACTGCCGCCTGCTTCCTCAATCACACGCTTGATAGTTTCCAGAATATGACGGGTCTGTGCTGCGGCATCACCGACATGCACCACATTATTATTTTCATCAAAAGCTAATGTACCGGATACATACACGATATTGTCTGCCTTGGTTGCCGGTACATACGGTGCTAATGGTTTCGATGTTCCTGCTGGAATAATGATTTCTTTAGGCATACTATTTTTTCCTTAATTCTGTTCTTTAATTCTTTATGCGCTTACAGCTAATTTAGTTTCTTTTAGTGACTCACTTTCTTTTTGAAAGGTCTCTACAAAATTTTTGGTATCTGATACCCAGCCAAAGAAAGTCTTGATGTTATACAGACTGGCTTCATGCGCTTCGACTGGACCGGCCTGATGGCAGGCATCAGCAAGTGCGACACCGAAATACTCCAGGAAGAAGCCATCACGTAGCGTCGACTCCACACACACGTTGGTGGCAATCCCGACAAAGACCAGATTGCGAATACCTCGGACACGTAACATGCTGTCCAGCGCAGTATTAAAGAAACCGCTATAACGTGGCTTTTCGATCACCAGGTCTTGTGGCAGTGGCTTTAAATCATCAATCAGCTCAAAATCCCAGCCACCTTTTGCTAACAATTGCCCCTGTAATTCAGGACGTTTACGCATGGTCTTTAAGGCATTGGATTTATGGAAATTTGGAGAGTCCTTACCACCCGCTTCCTTATATTCTGCATCCCAGCCATTTTTGAAATAAATCACCTGAATACCGGCTGCATGTGCGGCATCAACGGCCTTTTTAATATTTTCAACCACGGGCTTGGTTTTCGAGACATCAAAGCCCGCCAGATCCAGATAGCCACCCTGAGAGGTATAGGCATTTTGCATATCAATCACAATCAAGGCTGTCTGTTCTGGTGCAAGACAAATCGCTTCGGGTTCCGCTTTAAGCGTTTTTCCTGTGCCGAGTTTTTCCGTAAAACCGGCTGTTACGACTGATTCACTCATGCGCTTTTCTCCAAAACTGGCGCTTCATCTTCAATGACAATATGATCACGGCATTTCATTAGCGGCTGGATTTTTTGACCAAAGTCTTCAACCCCTTGAATAAAATCATCAAAAGTTAGTAGTACGCCTTCCGTACCTTTGATCTCACCAATTTCATCCAACATTCGTGCCACATTTTCATAAGAACCCACCAGCGTACCCATATTGATGTTGACTGGAGATACGCTAGAAGCCATTTGACGGATATTGGTGTCTGCACCGGAAGTGGTATCTTTACCGCCTTGATTCATCAGCCAGTTAATCGCTTCCATATCAGCACCATCGTTATAGTGCTGCCATTTGGCTTGCGCTTCTTCATCAGTTTCTGCAGCAATCACCATAAACAGCACATAAGTCTGTACATCACGGCCAGTCACATCTGTTTTTTCTTTGAGGCGGTCATTAATTTCTGCATAAGCTGTTGGAGTATTCAGGCCTTTACCAAACACGAAGTTATAGTCAGCATATTGTGCAGAAAACTCTAAACCTGCATCAGATTGACCTGCACAGATAATCTTCATGTCGGCTTGTGGACGTGGGCTAACACGGCAATCTTCCATCTGGAAATGTTCGCCTTTAAAGTCTGATTTACCAGTCGCCCAAAGTTCACGCAGAATTTGTACATATTCAGACAGATATTCATAGCGTTTGCCAAAATAGTCATTACCTGGCCACATACCCATTTGGGTATATTCAGGTGGCTGCCAGCCAGTTACGACATTCAGACCAAAACGGCCATTTGAAATCGAATCAATGGTTGATGCCATGCGCGCGACAATTGCAGGTGGCATCACCAGAGTTGCGGCAGTTGCGAAAATTTTAATTTTGCTGGTGACAGCCGCAAGACCTGCCATCAGGGTAAACGTTTCCAGGTTATGTTCCCAGAATTCAGTCTTGCCGCCAAAGCCACGCAGCTTGATCATGGAAAGTGCGAAATCGAAACCATAGTGCTCAGCGCGCTGTACGATTTGTTTATTTAACTCAAAAGTCGGCATGTACTGCGGTGCATTTTCAGAGAGTAACCAGCCATTATTTCCGATTGGACAGAAGACACCTATTTTCATTTTCACACCTCATTATTTTTAACACTTATTCAAAATTCTGATTCCACTTCGGGAATTTTATTTACAAGATAAACATTGCAAAGCGTGTGCCAACTATATTTAATTTATAAATATCATATACTTAATATTTTATTTTTTGAATTTTTAGTAAAATATCTATTTTTACCTATGAGTCAATTTTGAACATACTGTTTCATTCAAGTGCACTCGTAGCAATTTGTGCATTTGCAGTTCATGCATCAATTCGAAGTAAAAACCATGCTGATGCTACAAAAATAATTGATTAGAAAAATAAAAAACCAGACAGGAGGTCTGGCTTTTAAAAAATCTTCAAACTAAGTGGAAATCAAGAAGGAAAGGATCAGCTGATTGACCTGATCCGTTTCGGTCACGGTAGATGCATGTGCACCTGTATCAAGCAAACTGAGGTAACTATGCGGCAGGCATTGTTGTAATTGCTGTGACCGTTGATAAGGCACCAGAAAATCATCCTGATTGGCAATCAGATGGATTGGAACATCTTTTAATACTTGCTGATGCTCTTCGTTTAGTTTAAAAGCCTGCACGGCTTGTAGACGCGCCAGAACATTTTGGATCGGTAGAAAGTCTAATAACTGCTTATTTTCTGCTTCGGTTAACTGATCAATATGGGTTGAGATCCACTGCGGCGGATAAAGAAATAAAGCCTGTGCTCTCACATATGCCTCTGCTCCGCTATTCACCAATAACGAAGTCCGTGCCTCGAAACATTTCTGAGTATGAGCATCAAGCTCTCCCCAGGCATTTAACATGGTCAGACTGAGCAGCTTAAACTTTCTTTCAGTTTGATAGGTCGCCAGTTGCATGCCGATATGTCCGCCCAATGCATGCCCGATAAAATGAAACTCTCGAATACCATCATTGATCAATAAATCCAGAATCTGGCAGGCCATATGGTCGATCGAATAAGACATGGGCAAGAGTTCAGAATCTGAATGACAGCCTTCCTGATCATAAGTGACTACATGAAAATGCTGCTGTAAAACTCTAATTTGAGGATTCCAGAAACTGGCATGCCCGCCCAGTCCGGATGAAAGCACCACATAAGGTGCATCTGCCTGTGCTGCAGGATGAATAAATAAAGACATAAATTTCTCATAGTTTCGTTATGAGGTAAATGCAGCAAAATATATGCCTGAACAGGATTTTTTTTTGAACAATTGATAAAATTATAGCCAGTAGACATTAAAGCTATAATAAAATTCCTGCACCTCAAAGCGTACGTTATAACCAAGCTCAGTCAATTCCGCCGAAAGACCACGAATTTCTTCCAAGGGCAAATGTTTGGGAAATACCGTTAGCACAGCGGTATTGCCCAGTCGGGCATTATCTTCAATCAGTTGAGCCAAGCGAGGCTTGTACATTTCAATATTTAAATTAGCCACGTTCGATAAAATTTTGGCCTGATCTGCAGTCATAAAACTCATTGTTCTTCACTCTTTTTGATTTTTATTCAATGAAGTTAAATGATTTAATTCACATAAAATATTTTTGTTTTGTATCTATAGTAAATACAGCGTGCATAAAAAATCCCTCACATGGAGTAATGCCAGTCAGTTAAGCAAATTTTAGTAAAATGTAGTAAAAATGAGTGTATGTAAATACGCTCATTTTTTTATGTCTTTATCTGAACATTTAGAATCCACTCTTGAACATTCTCTCCCAT
>NZ_VOZD01000034.1:0-27407 GCF_013419915.1 Acinetobacter sp. YH12043 | reverse complement strand
GATGGGAGAGAATGTTCAAGAGTGGATTCTAAATGTTCAGATAAAGACATAAAAAAATGAGCGTATTTACATACACTCATTTTTACTACATTTTACTAAAATTTGCTTAACTGACTGGCATTACTCTCTATGAGCGGTTTTTTATTGCAATATTATTAGCGAAGCATTTGAGATTACTCTAGTAAAGACTTAAGTTAAGCTTTTCGGTAGTCTGGTTCCAGCCCCATTTTGGCCTCAAGGTGGTCATAGCACCACTGGAAGATAAAGGTATACACCAGAATACATAGTGTCATCGCCAAATCCAGAAGAAAAGCCTGCGCCAGACCGATCTGTAATGCATAAGCTACCATCGGAATCGTCGCCAGCATCAAACCACCCTCAAATCCAATCGCATGAGCAATCCGCACTTTGATGGTTCTTTTCAGACGATGTTTGGCTTCAAACTTTTCAAAATAATGATTAAACAGCATATTCCAGAACATTGAAGTGACAGCCATCGCAATTCCGAGAGCGCCTGTGACCTCAAGCGGCATATGCATGAGCGTACTCAGTAATATGGCAATCACCACCAATAAAATGCCTTCATATAAGGTGGCATGAATCAGTCTTCTTTTCGAAATTAACATTTCCGTTCAACAAGTCAGGAGATAAAAGAATTTTATTTTTTTAAATTTGATTATTCGAGTTAGAATCTATCAATAAAAATGAAAGATGGAATGCATGAATATTAATCAAGAACAGCTGCTAATGTTTAAACTGGTCATGGAAACCGGCTCCTTCTCTGCTGCTGCACGTAAACTTGGTAAAGTTCCTTCTGCAGTGAGCATGTCCATTGCCAATCTGGAAATTGATCTTAATCTGGTGCTATTTGAACGCATTGGCCGTGAACCGAAACCAACCGCACAGGCGCAAGTGCTATATGAAAAAACTGAGCAGCTTTTGGTTGAAATCAACCAATGGAAGCAACATGCCCTAGCACTTAGTTCAGGTCTTGAATCTGAACTGAATATTGTGGTGGTGTCTGAGCTCCTCCATACCCGCTGGACTGATTATATCGTTTTGCTGGAACGGGAATTTCCAGCGCTGCAAGTTAATGTCTTTAGCGCACCTCAGGAAGATGCTCATCACATGCTATTTGAAGGTTCAGCGCAGTTAGCGCTGATGTTTGAGCGGGAGCAATTAGAAACCCGGGAACAGTTTATAGAATTAAAACGTGAGGTACTGGTCGCTGTGGCGGCCAAACAACATCCATTAAGTCAATTTCACCAGGTCAGCTATGAACAGATTTTACAAAACCGACAGATTGTTGTTGCCAGTCGTGATCGTAGCATTAAGCCAGAACTGCTCTTTTCCCGGAATTACTGGCGCACTGATAATCATCATTCAGCCTGCAGCATGATCCAGCAAGGTTTGGGCTGGGGCGTGCTTCCCTTAGAAATGATTAATGAACAGCCACATTTGCAGGAGCAGCTACAGATCTTGCATCTGCTCGATTTCACCCCAAAATTTGAATATTTTGTCGATCTGGTCTGGAGTCGAGAAACTCGACTGGGTACAGCTGCTCATTTTTTGATTAATCACTTGCGTCAGCAGCGAAAAACCGACCATTAATCACAGAAATTCAACGACAGTCTACTTGGTAAGAGGATGATTTATGATATATAAGAATGCATAAGCAATAACCATAGAACTAGATCGTAATGACATTAACTGCACTAAACCAATTAAAAAACTTGACGACTATTGTGGCAGATAGCAGTGATTTAAGCGCAATTGAGAAATTTCGCCCTCTGGATGCAACTACAAATCCATCTCTGATTACTGCAGCAGCGAAACAACCTGAAAATCAGGCCTTGATTGAAGCAGCTTTTCAACAAGCCCAGCAAGAAGGCTATGTGAATAATGCCCTGATTGAACGCACGATTGATATTTTGACCGTCAAATTCGGTGTTGAAATTTTAAAACTGATTGAAGGTCGTGTTTCGACTGAAGTGGATGCTTCCCTGTCTTTTGATACTGAAGCGACCATCGCCAAGGCTAAAGAATTACTCGCGCTGTATGATCAATATGGAATTAATTCTGACCGCATCCTGATTAAGATCGCATCGACTTGGGAAGGTATTCAGGCAGCGAAAGCATTGGAAGAAGAAGGTATCCATACCAACCTGACCTTATTGTTTGGCCAGCATCAGGCCCATGCCTGCGCTGATGCCAAAGTGACTTTAATCTCGCCTTTTGTCGGCCGCATTCTAGACTGGTACAAAAAAGCGGAAGGTGTTGAGTCGTATCCAATTGAAAAAGATCCGGGCGTACTCTCAGTGAAGCGCATTTATGAATTCTATAAAGCGCATGGGATTAAAACTGAAATCATGGGTGCAAGCTTCCGTAGTATTGAGCAGGTTTTGGGCCTCAGCGGTTGTGATCTACTGACTGTTGCACCAAACTTGCTGGAACAACTTGAAAATGATCAGCGTGAAGTTCAGGCTCAGCTTTCAGCCAAAGATATTCAATCTCAAGGTGAACTGAGTCCAATCAGTCATGCCGATTTTGATGCACAACTGAAACAGGACCAGATGGCCAGTGAATTACTGCAAGGTGGTATCGATGGCTTTATCAAGGCACGTGAGCAACTGGCGGCTTTATTAAAGGAAAGTTTTTTGAGCACCACCTAAATTCACAGCGAATTTATAGAATTTCTCCAGGCCGATGTTGCTATAATGCCGCATCGGCTTTTTTCATTTTTGCGAGTTCTTCGTGTTTGGTATCACAGATCTAACGACCTTTATTATTGGGACAACGTTAATTGTGTTACTGCCGGGGCCGAATTCCCTCTATGTCATGTCAATTGCCTCTCGTTTTGGCATCAAGACCGGTTATATGGGTGCCTTAGGGGTTTATACCGGTGACTTGATTCTGATCCTATGTACGGCGTTAGGCGCAGCCTCTCTACTTCATGCGTTTCCCGTGCTGTTTATTGCCCTGAAAATTATTGGTGCTGTTTATCTCAGTTATCTTGGTATCAAACTGATCATTGCCGCCTATCAGACTTTCTTTCCGAAACAGTCGTCACAACGTGTTCAGATTAAAAAGACTACTCCTGAAACTGTCGGGTCGATTCAGCCCTTCCGTACAGCATTAACAATCAGTGTTTTAAATCCTAAAGCGATTCTGTTCTACCTGTCTTTTTTCGTGCAGTTTGTTGATCCTGTTTACCCTTATCCGGCACTGACTTTTGCACTCTTGGCTTTAATCCTGCAACTGATCAGCATGACCTACCTTTCAATCCTGATCTTTTCCGGGGTCAAACTCGCGAGCTATTTCAACCAGAATTATAAATTGACCGCTGGCGGGGTTGCTTCAGTAGGAATTCTATTCTGCGGGTTCGGCATCAAACTGGCGACATCTACTTTCTAAGAATCAGCAGCTTTCTGGCAAGAGCAGCGCTTTCTAAAATTGTTAAAAACATTGTGTTGATATATGAAAAGCGTATGATTTAAACGCATTTAAAAATAGTGTCATGGATGATGCCTAAACTTTTACAAGATCTCTCCTTTCCTGCCATCATGGCGGGTTTTATTACCTGCATGATTGGGATCAGCGTATCCGCCGTACTGGTCATTGAAGCAGCCCAAAGCCTGGGTGCAAATGCAGCGCAAATCAGTTCCTGGTTATGGGCACTCGGTATAGGTATTGGGGTTTCCGGCTTGCTGCTTTCCTGGAAATATCGCTATCCGATTTCCACCGCATGGTCGACAGCCGGTCTGGCGTTAATTATTGCCTCCGCAGGCCATTACAGTCTGGCCGAAGCGATTGGCGCTTTTCTGATTTGCGGCATCCTGATTGCCTGTCTGGGATTTTTCGGAATATTTGACCGGATTTTTCAGTTTATTCCGCAAAGCTTGACCAGTGCCATGCTGGCTGGTGTCTTGCTGAAATTTGGTATTTCAGTATTTGGCAGCCTGCAACAATCCTGGAGCTTTGTGCTTACCGTACTGGCCATTTATCTCATTTCCAAAAAACTGAGTACCCGTTATAGCATTGTCATTACTGTGCTGCTTGCAATTGCACTCTGTCCGTTCTTTATCGATTTTACGCTTCCACATTTGGACTGGAGCATCGCTCAGCCTGTATGGACCACACCAGAATTTAGCCTGCAAGCTATTTTAGGACTGGCTCTTCCGCTGATGGTGATTAATCTGGCATCGCAATATTTACCAGGCCTGGCTGTAATTAAAAGTTATGGCTATCCACCCAAGGTGAATCCAATTTTAGGCTGGACGGGCCTCACTCAGGCACTACTCGCTCCCTTTGGCTGTTTCAGTGTTAATCTTGCCGCGATTAGCGCAGCAGTCAGTCTGGATGCACAGGCACATCCTGATCCGGCTAAGCGTTATATCGCAGGTATGAGCTGTGGTCTGTTTTATATCCTGATGGGTTTCTTCGCTGCGACCCTGACCAGCTTATTGATGGCTTTTCCAGGTATTCTGATTACGGTTCTGGCTGGCATTGCCCTGTTTGGCACCATTGGCCATAACATCGCACTGGCTTTTCAGGACAGTCATGACCGGGAAGCCGCACTGATGACCTTTCTGTTCAGTGCATCCAATATCCAGTTTTTTGGAATAGGTTCAGCTTTCTGGGGCCTACTGCTTGGTTTGATGGTTTATTTACTATTTAGGCTTAAACCTCAGCTGGCTTAGACTTATATCTATCTCTTTTAATGTCCTGCCGTTTGAGAAAACAGATTAATGACCACTACACCGGAAATAATCAGGGCAATACCAATAAAAGCAGGAAGATCCAGCGCCTGCTTAAATACAATATAACCGACAATGGCTGTGAGAATGATCCCTACACCGGCCCAAATCGCATAAGCAATGCCTAAAGGAATTACCTTAATCACCTGAGACAGCAAATAAAACGCGATACAGAATAAAACGACCACCGCTAAAGAAGGCCACAAATGGGTAAAGCCTTCAGATTTCACTAGAAATGTAGATCCAGTGACTTCAGCAATTATAGCCAAACCCAATAAGAGATATGCCCAAGTCGCAGGGTTCATTTTTTTCATTCTCCAAATCTGTCTTTCCTAAACCAAAGCTTAGTTATGTCTTAAGAAATAAATTATTTATAACTGTATGTTGAGGGGTGAAAGCTGATGCAGAAAATCCATCGTCTTGATAAAAGTCTGCTGACTTTCTTTCTTGCCCATAAAGAACTGATATTCATGAATCAGCCAGGCTTTAGATTCGGGATAAAAAACTTCTGTCACTGGAACCTGCTGCGCTTTTAAAGCTTTGATAAAAGGCAAGGATTGGGTATCAGTCAGAAAATCCTTGTTGCCCCCGCTAATGAATACTGGCGGATAAGATGGCGTAATATACTGGATTGGAGAAATACGTTTGAGAAATTCGGTATCATTTTTACGATCCCCTGTATAGGCCTGAATCAGGCTATATACTCCCCACTCTACGATCTTCATTTCATCAGGTGCGGTACTGGCAAATGACTCCAGGTCATAAATACCGCAGTGCAGAATCAGACCTTTAAGCTGGGATGGTTGCAGATAAGGCTGAAAATTAGATTGTTTGGCAAAGGCGGGATTTGTTAAAAGTGCAGCATAGTGGCTGGCCATATTCGCCCCGGCAGAATCTCCGGCCAGATATAAATTTTCGGCATCAATCTGGTATTCGGCTGCATGTTGAGTAATAAACTCCAAGGCCTGATCAATCTGATGTAACTGGCTTGGATAAATGGCTTGAGGTGCAAACTGATATTGGACCGATACCACATTATAACCTTGCGCAGCCAGAAGTTTAAAATAACCCCGGGCATGTTCTTTGGAACCAGAAATCCAGCCACCACCATGAATCCACACAATGGTTGGTTGCGGGCCGATATTTTCGATATTTTGTGGTTGATACAGATCCAGAGAGAGCTTTTTCTGCGGTTCATAGACCATATTCTGATGCACGATGACCGAACCTGGTGCATAGCGATCCATCACCTTTTGCTGCATCCCTGTGGTCAAATTAAAAGCACTGGCAATGACCCGGCTGTTCTGTACAGTATTTTGACAGCCTGCCAGAATAATTGAACAGAACAACAATAAATGAATAGCAAAAAACCTCAAAACCTTCCCCCTCGATCAGCCCAAAAATAAGCCCAGGCAGTTTAAACCATCCCCAGAAAAACAGCGTCATTTATCCTGTTATTTTTGATCAATAAAACCTGAATCCCTAGTTTTTTGCTCTGTTTTTTCTTTCATCAAATCTCTGCATTTATGTAAAAATACCTGTAATTTAAAGATTTTTTGCCATTTTTCAGCTTTTTGCAATTGCACCCATGGGTGCATTGTGCTATCAATAAATCAGAGCGTAAAAAACACACAACATGCGGAGAAAAATCATGGCTTACCAACATATTTTAGTCCCAGTAGACGGTTCAGATATTTCCTTTTCTGCAGTTCGACATGCAGCCAAAATTGCCAAGGCATTTGGCAGTAAACTTTCCCTGATTAGCCTGATTGCAGAAGACCCTTTTACTGAAGCTGACTTCTACTACAGTTCAACGATTATGAAAGAGTATTTTGCTCAGGCTCATGCCAATGCAAAAAATGCCCTAAAAGAAGCCACTGCAATTGCAGGCAGTGAAGGTATAGAAGCAGATTCCCGCATTGTGACTGGCCTGGTGAATGCCGAACATATTGCTGAGACTGCAGAGGAAACCCAGGCTGATCTAATCGTCATGGGTTCACACGGCCGTAAAGGCTTCCAGAAAATGATTCTGGGCAGCTTTGCACAGGATGTTCTTGGCGCCAGTCAAATTCCGGTGTTAATCGTTAAAAAATAATCTGATTTGCGCATCTTCAAGGTGCGCAATTTTTTCAGGCCATATTTCTGTCTAAACCCTTCTACAGTAAACCTCCATTTTCTAAATGATCATTTCACTGCATATTCTAAAAATGAGGAAGCACCATGCAAAACTATGAACATATTCTTGTCGCACTCGATGAATCCTCGATGTCCTATGCTGCAGCTGAACATGCCCGTGAGCTGGCCAAAGCTTTTAATAGTAAGGTGACATTGGTCAGTATTATTGCTGTAGACCCATTTAAAGGCGTGGACTTTTATAAGGTTGCTCCCGCAGTCACTGACTATTTCATGCAGGCAGAACAACATGCACTGGATCTTTTAAATGAGATCAAGGCAAATTTTGTGCATGATGGTACACAAGTCACGACCAAGATCATTCATGGTATGGCACCTTCTGAAGGAATTCTTCAGGCAGCGCAGGAAGTTCCGACCGATCTGATTATCATGGGATCACATGGCCGTAAAGGTCTGCAAAAACTGATGCTGGGCAGCGTGGCACAGAATGTCCTTTCCCAGTCCGAGATTCCGGTATTGATTGTGAGACCTTAACGTAACCCAGACAACAAAAAAGCCTGCGATGCAGGCTTTTTTTAGCGAACTTTTTGATTCAGTTCGTTCAGGAAGAGTTCAGCATCCAGCTGGCTATTAAATACTTTTTTGTATTCTCCAGCTTGCTGAATAGAATGCGGTGTATATTGAAGGGAGATTTCAAACAGACCAGTCGCAGCATTTCTGCTGACATGAACCGCAATAATATGCCGAGTATTTAAATAAAAACCATCTTCGATTTTCACTAACATCTTGAATAAGACCTCTAGTATATTAATTTGAAGATTTCTTCATGTTTAATAGAAAAGTATAGTTTTACTTTCCTGTCTAGCCTCTTACTGTAAACCTTTTATGTGACTGATTTCACATTATAGTATTTTAAATGCGCTTAAATTCACCATTTAAAATAAGTCAATAATAAAAAGCCGGATCAGTTGATCCGGCTTTTTACATAACGATCTTATACGCTTAACATGCTGTTCAATGTCTCTGAGACATTTTTCGATTTCACCTGTGGTTTTAAAGCTTCAAGTTGTGCTTTGACTTCACTGCGTTGTGGTTCAATCAGGGTATACCAGCGTGAAAGCACCTGAAGTAGACGTGAACCGACAATCGGGTTTTTCTGATCCAGATATTTCGCCAGCTCGATATAATGCTGCACACCAAAGCTCCAGGTATTGACCGGATTGGCATTCAAACCGCCACTCACCGCACGGATACGGTTTGGCACTTTCAAGTCATAATCCGCATGCTCAGTGAGTGCTTTAATTGTTTCTGCAGTCGCTTTTGGATGAGCTGCTTGCAGCATGAACCATTGATCCAGTGCCAGTGCTTCATCTTTAAAGCGGTTATAGAAATCATCCAGGAATGCTTTGGCTTGAGGCGCATCATTCCATACCAGAACACGCAAGGCACCCAAACGTTCAGACATATTGCCTGTGTTTTGGTATTGCTGCCCTGCCAGTTCAAATGCACTTTCATCACCTTGACGTGCAATCAGCATTAGCATGATATTTTTCAGTGCACGCACACCCATCGCCTGAGAGAAATCTGACTGCAATTCAGGATCCAGACCCAGATAGATTTCTTTAGCTGTTGCTCCAAAAGCACGTGCCAATTTATGCAGCAAGGCATCACGTTTTTCTTGGATCATGGCCGGATTGTAGTCTGTATCAATCCGGCTACCCAGGTAACCTTCTGCCGGTACATCAAATAAGCGTGAAGCCAATAGCGGATCTTTTTGAATCAGATCAGGTAAGGTATTCAGCATTGCCTCGATATAGATTTCAGAAGGTTGATCATCCAGCAGAATGCGTTCTAATAAAGTCTGGGTCGCTTGCCACTGGTTAAAACCATTGGTTTCATATTGCAACAGGAACGCCAGTTCTTGTTCAGAGTAATCAAAATGAAGATCAACGGGTGCAGAGAAGTTACGCAGTAAAGAAACAATCGGCTTGCTGGTTATACCGCTAAACTCGATGGTCGCTTCATCTTGATCAAACAGATATACCCCATCTTTGACGCCATTTTCAAATAAGGCATCAGAGTTCAGGCTCAGCTGCTCGCCTGTAGCCGCATCAAACAAGGCCAAAGCCACTGGAATCGGAACAGCTTTCAGATTCGGATATTTCGGATGAGCTTTCAGGCTTTGCTTAAAGCTAAGACGATAAGTTTGTGCATCTGCATCATACTCACCTTTTGCGACCAGTTTCGGTGTACCTGGCTGGTTATACCAAGTCAGGAAGTTCGATAAATCTACCCCTGAACCGGCAGTCAAGGCAGCCACCCAGTCTTCAACCGTTACGGCCTGACCATCATGACGGCGGAAATACTCATCTGTACCTTGACGGAATTTTTCTTTACCGAGCAAAGTCGCCATCATACGGTTAATTTCTGCACCTTTTTCATACACGGTCGCCGTATAGAAGTTATTAATTTCTACAAAATGATCCGGACGCGGTGGATGCGATAAAGGGCCAGAATCTTCCGGGAACTGATGCGCTTTCAGGACTGCAACATCATCAATACGCTGTACGGCAGCAGACTGTAGATCTTCCGAGAAAGACTGATCACGGAATACGGTCAAACCTTCTTTCAGACACAGCTGGAACCAGTCACGGCAAGTAATCCGGTTACCCGTCCAGTTATGGAAATATTCATGGGCAATCACTGATTGCACACGCATGATGGCAGCATCAGTTGTATATTCTTCATCAGCCAATACACATGAGGTATTGAAGATATTCAGACCTTTGTTTTCCATCGCACCCATGTTAAATGCGCTGGTTGCTACGATCATATAATTATCAAGGTCGTATGGCAGACCATAATGCTCTTCATCCCAACGCATGGAATGTTTCAACGCTTCCATCGCGATTTTGCATTTTGGAATGTCTTTTTCTTCAGCATAGATTTCCAGTGCCACATCACGACCTTCTGATGTGGTATAGCGGTCTTTCATCACTGCCAGATCACCGATTACGCAGGCAAATAAATAGCTCGGCTTTTTGGTTGGATCTTGCCAAAGTGCATAGTGACGGTTTTCATCCACTTCGCCGGTTTCGATCAGGTTACCGTTAGCCAGTAGAACCGGATACTTTTTGTCGGCTTCAACACGAGTAGTAAATACAGACAATACATCTGGGCGGTCTGGATAGAACGTGATTTTACGGAAACCTTCCGGCTCATTTTGAGTCACGAATAAATCTGAACTGGCCTGATACAGACCTTCCAGCATGGTATTGCTTTCTGGATGAATCTTGACCACTGTTTCAATAGTCGCCTGATCTGGAGCATTGCTAATCACCAGTTGCTCAGCATCCAAAATATAATCTGATGCATTTAGTGGCTGACCATTTAACTGGATCGATTGCAGTTCCAGGTCACGACCAAGCAATACCAGATCACCTGCTGTTTGGCGCTGCATCTCCAGTTTGCTGCTGACCAGCGTATGATCGTCATAGACTTGAATATTCAGGTCGATTGAATCTACAACAAAAGAAGGTTTTTGATAGTCTTTTAAATAAATGGTTTGATCTGCTTCGATCACCGGATTCGCCGCGATATTCATATAATGTCCTGATCCTTTATTGCACAGCTTCTAAGGCAAAAGATTGTCAATGCATTGATCATACGCCTTGATCTTGAACCTGTCTGTGCGTTTCATTTGTATTGTATATGGGAATAATTACTGATCTTTTCAATTGAGCTACATCAAAATATACGATAATCGCCTTATATTTGCCCGATATCTAAAATCCCCATCTCTAAAACAACTTAAAGATAAAATAAAAAAAGCTTTCATCTGCACTGTATGATTCCTCTATGCATGATTCCTGCACATGCAAAGTATTATTCCAATATGAAAAATTACTGCCTGGGTTCAGGACAACCTTATATCTAATTTAGATGCTGGGCGCTGCAAAACCTGACTTCTAAAAGATTAAGTTCTGGTTAATCTGCGTTCCAAATTTCATTTTAAATGCACAAATGACATGCACCAGTTTGAATGCATTTTGCATCACCCAACAGCAATGGCAGGATTCAAAGAAAGATATATGCCAAGTTTTCGGCTAATATCATATTTTTTTACATTTTCTTATGTGCTTGATTTAAAAATATATAATTTATGATTAATAGCAATTCCGAAATATTGATTAAAAAATGAGCATAGTTTTTGCTACAGTCTAAGTGTGTTTTCTCCAAGCGCAAAAATCCAAGAATAACGACAACAAAGAAATTGAGGTGAGCTATGTATTTAAAACAGCATGTGGTACGGATTGAAAATCTTAAAACACTTCAGGTTCTGGATAAGGCCAATATTGATCATAAAGTTATTGCCCTGTTCATGAGTTCTGAAGGCGTTCAGCTACAGGCGCATGAGGTCAGTGCGATTCTGAATACTTATGATGCACTTGGTGCCAAAAAGGTTCCATCCAAAAAAGTGCAGGCGTTGATTCAAGCGAAACATCAGGGAGAGGAAGACGAAACATTACCATGCCCTGTTTAAAAACGATGATCCAGTTTTCTTGAATACAGGGCTACTTCGGTAGCTCTGTTCGTTTAAAGGCTCTCTTCTCCTGAAAATCTGCTGCATTAAAAATATTCTCAAATGACGCGTGACTTTGATGAGCTGTGTATAATCGCAGTTTCTCTTTATTCTGGAGTTGTGCGCAATCATGGTATTCAACGTTCTGCAAAAACAGCTTGATGAAAGTACGCAGTGCCCGTTATGTAAGGCCTCCATGTACTGGATCGAGGCAGAACAGTATGATCAGGACATTACTTATCATGAATGCAGCCACTGCCAGCATCAGCTCTATACCGACCAGAAACATAACTGTTATTGCGATCAGTGTCTGGCTCAGCGTAAACGTATGCTGAAAGAAGTCCGTTTACAGGAAAACCGGAAATTTCATAAAAAACAGGATCGGCATGAATATGAGCTCAATCAGCTCAGCTTTATTAATAAACTGTTTCTGCTCTCGATTCTGGATGAACAGGTTCAGGAACATAGCCAGCATCAGGAATATATTGACTGGCATGCCATTAAATATTATTCCATCAGCCCGAATTACCTGTATCAGCATGGGTTGGTCAAAAATCTGCTGAAAGACCAGATTCTAGTTCCTAGAGATATTCAACAAGAGAATCAGCAGTACTATATTAATGTACGTCTGGATGGCTATTCTGAGCCAAGCCTGTTTAGTATTACCCAGCAATTGCGTTACTGGTTCTATGAAAATCTGAGCAAAGGCGTACCTTTTAAAAGTGCGGATGAAGTCAAAGATGCACTGTATTGTCTGCTGTATCAGGAAGTCATTCAATTCGCTCAGTTCTATTGCCGTAGCTGGGGTATCCAGATTGCGGGCAATCAAAGTTTTCAGGCTTTCTGCTATCGCCTGCTCGATGTTTTGGCTGTGGGACAGATTTATTATCTGGTGCAATCGGCCCTCGAATATCTGTATCAGCAGAAAGCTTTAAAACCACGAAATGAAAATTTCATTAATACCAATTTACTGAAAAAGACCCTACAGCAATATCGGGAACGTTCAGTGAATGAAAAATGGGAAACCTCTATCCTGCCTCGTCCACCGCAATTGCCTTTGAGCAAGATGAGCAGCATCCTGTTTTTCCGCTTCCTGGGTTATGATGAAAATATTTTCTTCCAGCCGGTCTGGCGTTCATGGCAAAAGATTGAACCACGCCTGAAATTTTATTCACAAAAACGCTGTATGCATTGCGGCTCACAAGAGCTTACTGTTGAATATGATGCCAGCGATTATGTCAGCCTGTTATGCCGTAACTGCAAACATCAAGACCATTATTTTACCCGCTAAGCATTTAGCAGCTCTATTCATATTTGAAAGATCAGGATGATGAATACTTCCGTGCAACAATTACAAAATACTCTTTTCGATCAGATCTGTGAAGCCTGGTCATTGCTTCAAGAGCAGCAACCCTTGGTGCATGTGATGACCAATGCGGTGGCCAGCAATTATGTGGCCAATATCTTGCTGGCTGCGAATGCTTCGCCCGCTATGATTGATAATCCTTTTGAAGCAGAGAGCTTTGTCAAAATTGCTGGAGCACTCAGTTTAAATTTGGGAACGCCGACTACCGAACAGGTCGAGGCGATGCAGATCGCTGCTAAAACAGCACACAGTATCCAAAAGTCATGGGTACTAGATCCTGTTGGTTATGGAAATGTACTGCATTGGCGTTCAGGTGTTGTGGATCAGCTCATGACCTATCAACCCACAATTTTACGGGGAAATGCTTCAGAAATTGGTGCCTTGGCAGGGAAAAATATTGAGTCCAAAGGCGTCAATAGCACTGTCGATAGCTCGGAAGTTTATCTACAGGCGCAGTCCTTACTGGAACAATGTGAATGTATTGCTATTTCAGGTGAGTCTGATTACATCATTTCCAGAGATTATCCGGTGATTCAGGTTTTAGGCGGCTCATATTTACAGCCGCGCGTCACAGCAACTGGATGTGCCCTAGGCGCACTGATTGCAGCGTATAGTGCAGTAAGTTCTCCTGCGATCGCAGCACTCTCTGCTCATGTACATTTTGCAATTGCCGGTCAATTGGCTTTTGCCAAAGCACCGACCTTAGGTCATTTTAATGCTGCATTTATCGATGAGATCCATCAATTGAACATAGAAGCGATCCGTCAATATGCAGACTTTCGGATTTTGGCAGACTAAGCATCAGTCGGGTGTTTTATAATGAACACATGGAACACCCTATTACACTATTCAACTTATTTTTTAGATAATTAAAGTCAGCCCTAATCTGGCAAAAATAATTTTTCAAGCGCTCAAGCTGAGTATTGTGTAAGTTTTGGATGAGCTTTTGTATCTCGAATTTATCTAATATCTTTCAAAATTACGTGAAATATATATTTTACCACTTAGTCAAATTCACACTTATTTTTAAACTTTATTTAAATTTGTTTAATAATTCTAAATAAAGCATGTCTGGAATTTGATACTTCATTAAGATTTCTTACTTCTAAACCAGTAAAACCTATTACTCATTCTTGGCTTTCAAAATATTCAATACTCCATTTAGCCTGAAGAATAAGCTTAGGTGAGCATTAATATCTAAGTCATAAAGAATATTCAATAAAAAAGTCAGTTGCCCTTAAGCAACTGACTCAAAAAATAATCAAGACAGGCGATTAACCCTGATAATGGATACTCACCGACTTAATCCGGTTATTTTCGATTTCCATTACCTTGAATTGAATACCTTGGTAGTTCAGTTCAGTACCTACCTCGACCACACTATTGGTTTTATCCAGAATCAGACCGGCAACACTGATATAGCCTGCATCTTCATCAATCAGATCCAGCATACCGAGCTCAAGTTCTAACTGGTACAAATCCAGCATACCAGATGCAATCCAGTGTGTATCATCAACTTTGACCAGATCCAGCTGCTCATCGGCATCCGGGAATTCACCGGCAATTGCCTCAAACACATCTAGCGGTGAAATCAGACCTTGTACATGACCAAATTCATCGCTTACCAGCACCAGAGAGCCTTTTGAGGTACGTAAGGTATTAATCGCGTCAATCACCTTCATTCTTTCAAAGATATAGATAGGGCGATGACGCTTGATCAAAGCTTTTAACTCTTCCGGTTCATCCAGTACATCTAACAGCTCTTTGGCACGAACGATGGTAATCACCTTATCCAGACTGCCCCGACAAACCGGAAACAGGCTGTGGGGTACAGACAGGATTTTTTCACGGATTTGTTCCGGACTATCCTCCAGATCGACCCAGGAAATCTGACTTCGTGGGGTCATGATCGATGCTACAGAACGCTCTGCCAAGGTCAATACCCCGCCAATCATATAGCGTTCTTCATCCGCAAAGGTTTCCTGTGCTTCATGCTGAGTAGTACTGGTGGTTTCAAGCTTAGCGCCCATCAGTTGGAGAATACTGTTAGCAGTGCGATGACGCAACGGAATCTTGGCTTCATGTTTCGCAGCATTGCGCTGACTAAACTGGTTAAAGGCTTCAACTGCAATTGCAACACCAATACCAGAATAGATGTAGCCTTTCGGAATATGGAAACCAAAACCTTCTGCCATCAGGCTGATCCCGATCAGTAACAGGAAGCTCAAACACAGAATCACGACCGTAGGATGACGATTCACAAAGTTAGTCAATGGTTTAGACGCCAATAACATCACGGCCATCGCGATAATCATCGCCGCCATCATGACATAGATATTATCGACCATGCCTACGGCGGTAATCACCGAGTCCAGTGAAAATACGGCATCCAAAATGACAATCTGGGCCACGACTGCGGTGAAGCTCGCATATGCCACCTTGGTGGTAACCTGTATTTCAGGCTTACCTTCAATTTTTTCATGAAGTTCGGTGACAGCTTTATAAAGCAGGAATAAACCACCAAAGAGCAGAATCAAATCCCGTCCAGAGAAAGTCCAGTTAAATAGTTGAATAAGCGGTTGAGTCAAGGTGACTAACCAGGAGATCGCAAACAGCAGACCTAAACGCATTAGCAAGGCCAAGGATAGACCAATCACACGGGCCTTATCACGCTGTTCAGGGGGAAGTTTCTCAGCCAGAATGGCAATAAAGACTAGGTTATCAATACCTAAAACGATTTCGAGAATAATAAGAGTAATTAAACCAACCCAAATTCCGGGATCTAATAAAAATTCCATTAGAACACCATCCCGTTTGAGTATGTAAGCAACGAATATGGAAGATCAACGCACGGCGAGGGATCCATTTAATTTAACCTTTTCGACTTAAGATGTATCTATTATGCATAAACTTATGATTTTTGAACAATAAAATTTATGAAAAACTGTTGCACCGCTTTGCCTCTCCTCATTCTAAAATCTTTTAATTTTCAAATCATTGGCCTGAATCTGTTATGTTCTACATAACTCATTACAAATTAAAGAAAATTTAGGCTTCTTTTTGACCCTAAGCGCATTAAATCTAACTGATAGAAGCCTGAGATATAAATTACTGTTTCTCTTAATATTCATATCTAATCATGCATCATAAAATATTGAATCATCCACTATCCGACTAAGTCCATTAAATCCACTTATCTAAAGACATATTTTAAATATGGATTTTTTATTAAAATAGTTCATACACGTTATAAATAGTTAGTCGTGGGATCAAAAAGATGCATAAGTTTCTCATCCAAAACGGTTTTATTAGATGGGTGACCAACTTAAATGTACTCGCTCTAGCTTTCGATCAGATTTGAGAAATCCGAATCTGCGTCGTGCTACAGATTAAAAAATGTATCAGAGCATTCATTTAAACAGCATCGATTTTGAATTGTATTTCCGCATACTCACCAAAAGTAATATATGCGCAGGTCGGCCATTTATCCATATGGTTTGCCAATCTAGTTCTTATTCAGACTCTAAATTTAATCTGGAGTCTTAAGATTTGCATGTCATATCAATGCCATTCATCTGGATAAAGACAGTTACAATTTGCCCCGATTGATCTACAACACGTAAATCACCTGATTTTTTTGGTGTTAAGAAGATCTAACAAATGCAATCTCGTTAACATTTTTAAAAATAAAGGTTGAAACATGTATAAACTTTTACATAAAATGTCAGTGCCCTAGAAAAATAAATAAAAGGAACATTTCATGACTAAAAAATATGCAAAATTTTTACCTTGTGCAGAAGACTTTAATTTAGAAAACTTTCCATACTACTGGGTGACTCAAGTTCATGCCCAATATGTCCTAAATGTAGATCATGCACTTAAAAAGTATGGTGTCGATAATTCACGTCGCCGTATCTTGCTTGCTCTTAAAGCCAAACCACATGCCAGCGTTTCTGACCTGTCAGAAATGGTCGTATCTAAAATGTCGACAACCACCAAGATCGTTTATCGCTTAAAAGATGAAGGTCTGGTTGAAACCTATTCCTGTGAAGACGATGCTCGTATTACCCGTGTCGCGCTGACTGAAAAAGGAATGGAAATGACACATAAAATTAATGACCTGACCAATGTTGTACTGGAACAGTCATTTGAAGGGCTAACCCCATTACAAATTGAAAAAACCATGGAAAGCTTACGCCATATCTTTAAAAATTTGGCTCGTTAAGTATTTTTCAATTTTGAATTTAGCTGGCGAGATCAATAACACCTTTTATAATAATTAACGATCCGCCATTGCTTTCTAGGTTTTAGGAATCAAAAAAGTTCAGCTGTGGACTGGCTTTTTTGATTCTTTCTTTTGGTACATGTGAACATTCGAACTCCTCTACTGGAAATCCCTGTACAAAGCTGCGAATATCCGGTTGTGTGAGATTCAGCCATTCATGTAAACGTTCATGCGGAATCACAATGACTGAACGTTTAATATTTCCCGGCTCATGAAACTCTTTCATCATGGGATGGTCTATTGCATCCATCGTAATCATACTGGCCGAACGTACAATTTCATCCTGCACCCGTGCAATTTCATAGAGTGCCGCAATAAAGGTCGCTTTTCCATCCTTGCGTCTGACGCCCCAGCGCTGTGGTTTATTATCAAAATACTTTGACTCATAAAATTCCGAGACGGGAATTACCCCAAACTTGCATTTGACTGTCGCTTCTACAAAGGTTGGTTTTTGCAGCAAAGTTTCATTTCTGGCATTGTAGGTTTTTGTCCCAATCGTTTTATCCTCTGCCCATTTGGGAATAAAGCCAAAGTTAACCGAGCGCCATTCCAGACCTTGATCAGATTGAAATAACAAGGGGGTAGCATAATTCGGATAGACTTCTTCCGGATATTCAAAGGGAATTTCCGGCAAGCCCAGATCATGTATTTGCTGTGAAGTTAAAGGCTTAAAGTTGGCACACATGCTTAATCAGACAGATCACTTGATGTTCTGATTATAGCTTGATGCCAAGCTTAAACCTGTATGGATTATGGATAAGTTTCTATCATTTAATATTATTCACTGGGTACAGTCAGCCAGTGAGTACGGGTGAATTCCTCAAAAATCCAGCGTCCATTAAAACGCCCAAGCCCAGAGTTTTTCTCTCCCCCAAACGGAGCATTAGCCTGATCTGCCACACTAATACCATTGATATGAGTCATACCGATATCCAGCTGTTCTGTAAAACTGATACCACGTTCAATATTCGAAGTACAAACCGCACTGGATAAGCCAAAACGGGTATCATTGGCCAGCTTTAAGGCATGTGCTTCATCACGAGCTTTCAGTACTGGCAGAATCGGTCCAAAACTTTCTTCCTGAGCCAGTGGAGATTCAGGTGCTACCCCAGTAAAGATATGTGGATAGACCAGATTACCTTCTATACCCCCTTCATATACCAGCTCTGCACCCTGCTCTTTTGCACTCTGAATAATCTGCTGATGTTTTTTGACCTGACTCTGATTGATGATCGGCCCAATGATGGTCTCTTCCAGATTTGGATCACCCACAGCAACAGTTTTCACTCGCTCTAAAAGCTTTTCCACATAGGCATCATGGATGGATGCATCAACAATGACCCGATTGGTGCTCATACAGATTTGCCCCTGATGCATAAAGCGTCCCATGATTGTCAGTTCTACTGCCAGCTCAAGATCAGCATCATCCAGAATCACCAGTGGCGCATTTCCGCCCAGTTCCAGCGCCAGACGTTTAATTCGAGGGCTGGCTAAGGCTTTACTTCCTACATTCTGTCCGACTTCAGTAGAACCCGTGAATGAGATCATTTTTGGTATCGGATGCTCGACAAAATAGTCACCAATTTCACTGCCTGCACCTGATACCACATTGAGCACACCTGCAGGTAAGCCAGCTTCTTCCAAAAGTTTTCCTAATAAGGTTCCACCTGTCACTGGCGTATCACTTGCTGGCTTGAGTACCACACTATTTCCACAGGCAATAGCTGTTGCTACCGAACGCATGGATAAATGAAATGGAAAATTCCATGGGCTAATGACACCAATCACACCCAAGGGTTTACGCAGTACCAGACTTTTACGTTGGGGATCTTTGCTCTCCAGCTGTTCAGTCTTGATCTGCTCCGGAAATTTCTGACTTTCCTGAATAATGGATAAAGCAGCGCCAACTTCCAGACCCGCTTTAAAACGGGTACTTCCAGACTCAAGAATTAACCAGTCAATAATTTCATCTTGGCGTGCCTGAATCACCTGTTGTAGTTTTTGCAGGATTTGCTGTCTTAACTCAACTGATTTAATAGCACCCTGTTGAAAGGCTTTATCAGCTGCCGCATAAGCCGCATCAACATCTGCTGTACTGGCAGCCTGCAAAGTAAAAATCGTATCTTGAGTATAAGGATTCAAATTCTGAATCATTTTCTGGGAACGGCCAGGTTGCCACTGACCCGCAATAAACTGCTGATCCAAATGTTGATATGCCATGCTGTTCTTCCCTGCAATTTATTGATTTGCTTTTACTTTAGCAGAGCCATTTCAGGATGGAAGTGACAGCGACGAATTGTTACGCTTTTATCTTTAACTTTATAAGTAAGTGGAACTTACTGATGCATGATTCTCTTTTATCGCAGTTTAAATCTTCCAGTACGTCAGCCCAAATACGATTCTTAGAAATTAAAAATTGTGAATTAAACTGAGTCTTAAATGTCATGATCCAAAGCTCTACAGCTACCCAGCATGAGGAGCTGTAAACGTTCATACGAATAGCGACTGGCAGATATAAAGCTAATGTTTAACAGATAATTATTATTAAAGTTTTCTTCTCTGACTTTGTTCTATTTTAGGGCTTCAATCAGTTAGTTTACCGTCCAAAAGAACATTTTTATTCTTAGATCTTATTTAAAAACAATAAAAAAAAGCCTCCGAAGAGGCTTTTTTTTAAGTTACAGGATTAGTCACCTGTATAACCTTTAAGTTTTAAACGCGCTGCGTGTAGAAGCGGTTCTGTATAACCTGATGGCTGTTCACCACCTTTGAAGATCAGATCAGAAGCAGCCTGGAATGCAATGCTGTTGTCAAAGTCAGCAGCCATTGGCTTGTACAGTGGATCATTCGCATTTTGCTCATCCACAATTTTCGCCATGCGTTGCATTACTTCTTCAACCTGTTCACGCGTTACGATCCCGTGACGTAACCAGTTTGCAACGTGCTGAGAAGAAATACGTAAAGTTGCACGGTCTTCCATCAAGCCCACATCATTGATGTCTGGAACTTTAGAACAACCTACACCCAGATCAACCCAACGAACCACATAACCCAAGATACCTTGACAGTTATTTTCAAGTTCTTTCAGTTTCTCTTCTTCAGACCAGTTAGTATCAGTTGCAAGAGGTGGAGTTAACAAATCATCTAAAGGCAATGCTTCAGTTGCAAGAAGTTCTTGCTGACGGTTTGCTACATTAATTTGATGGTAGTGAATCGCGTGAATCACTGCACCTGTTGGAGATGGAACCCATGCACAGCTTGCACCTGCTTCAGGATGTTCAGTCTTGGTTTTGTACATGTCTAACAGCATGTCTGGTTTTGGCCACATGCCTTTACCAATCTGTGCTTTACCACGTAGACCTGTTTGCAGACCTACCATCACATTGCGGTTTTCATAAGCTGGGAACCATTTTTGGCCTTTGATTTCGCCCTTACGCACGAATGGACCTGCTTCCATGAAGGTATGGATTTCATCACCTGTACGATCCATGAAACCGGTGTTAATGAAGATGGTACGGTCTTTCGCCTGAGCAATACAGTTTTTCAGGTTAACTGAAGTACGACGCTCTTCATCCATGATACCGATTTTCAGGGTTTTTGCAGGTAAGCCAAGCGCCTGTTCAGCACGCTCAAACAATTCTACTGCAAATGCAACTTCTTCTGGACCGTGCATTTTTGGCTTAACGATGTACATAGAACCGGTACGTGAGTTCTTGATCGTGTTCTCACCACGGATATCAGCTACAGAAAGCAATGGAGTAACCAATGCATCCATAATGCCTTCGTAAATCTCTTCGCCATCTACAAGGATCGCCGGGTTTGTCATCAAGTGACCAACGTTACGAAGCAGCATCAATGAACGGCCATGAACCTTGGTCTCACCGCCTTCAACATTTTTGAAAGTACGGTCAGCATTTAGTTTACGGGTAATGGTCTTGCCATTTTTCTCGATAGACTCTTCAAGCGTACCTTTCATCAAGCCTAACCAGTTACGGTAGCCTTCTACTTTTTCTTCAGCATCAACTGCTGCAACAGAGTCTTCCAAGTCCTGAATCGTCGTTACAGCTGCTTCAAGCACAACGTCTTTTACGCCTGCAGCATCTGTTTGGCCAATTGGGCTGTTTGCATCAATCTGGATGATCGCATGCAGGCCGTTATTTTTCAATACAATTTCAGTCGGTGCAGAAGCTTCGCCATTGTAACCAACGAATTTAGAGCTATCCGCAACAGTTGTGGTAGAGCCGTCTTTCAGCGTTACAACCAGTGCATTACCTTCAACTGCATATTTGGTTGCATCAGCATGTGAACCTTGTGCCAGCGGGAATGTTTCATTTAAGAAGTTTTTCGCGAATGCGATAACTTTTTCACCACGTTTCGGGTTATAGCCTTTACCTTTTTCAGCACCATCTTCTTCAGAGATCACGTCGAAGCCGTATAAAGCGTCGTATAAAGAACCCCAGCGTGCATTCGCTGCGTTCAGGCAGTAACGCGCATTACGTACTGGAACTACCAGCTGTGGGCCAGCCAATAGGGCAATCTCTTCGTCTACATTTTCAGTGCTGATCTGGAAATCTTCTACTTCTGGTAATAAGTAGCCAATTTCAGTCAAGAAAGCTTTGTAAGCTTGTAATTCAAATGTGTTATTGCGATGCCATTCATCAATTTTAGCTTGAATATCATCACGCTTAGCCAAAAGTGCTTTGTTTTTAGGGCTAAGATCAACAACGACTTGTTCAAAGTTTTTCCAGTATGTTTCGCTGTCCAAACCAGAACCTGGTAGTGCTTCATTTTCGATAAAATCGTAAAGTTCTTTAGCAATCGCTAACTTGCCTTTTTGAATACGTGCAGTCATTGTCTTTCCTGATATTGCTACTTTTTATACAAGAGATTCTAGTATACCGATTAAAATCTAGCTGAATAGTACTATCACACCGCAAAATAATGAGCATTTTTCCAATAAGAATACCCTCATATCCTTATTAAATGATGTCTCACACGATGCAATATCATCCTGCTAAATACCCTCATGACAGTGTATAAAGTTTTTGAAATGTAGAAATTAGACTTAAGTTCAGATTTTTGAATAAAAGTTGTCCGTTCTTTTTATACAAGGTCATATTTAGATCAAGATTAAGCCATGTTTGGCTGAGCTTGTCGATCTTTGACGCAATGGAATGCATAAAAAAGCGCCGGTCATGACCAGCGCTTGTTGTATTTATTCAGGCTCACTTGAAGCTATTTTCTCGATCTGGCGATGTTCTGAATGCAGATATTCATCTGATTGCATCTCTAGCAAACGTGAACGGGTCCGTTCAATTTCGAAAGCCAGTCGCTCACCTTTATAAAGATCAATAATATTATCTTCTGAAGTCAGCAGTAATTTGACTCCACGGTCATAAAATTCATCGACCAGATAAATAAAACGGCGTGTGGCATCATTTAGGAAATCGGTTAAATGCGGCACATTGCTGACCAATACCATATTGTAGATATTCGCAATTTCAATGAAGTCAGCCGGACTACGCGGTTTTAGGCATAGTTCAGAGAACTCACACCACAACACATCTTCAGTATGTGCCACAGTTTCAACAATGCGGTTATTGATGATGATTGGTTCTTGAGAAGAGGTTTGGGTTTGAGTCAGTGCGGTATAGCGATGTGCCAACCAGTTTTTATTATCATGCGTTAGTGGATATTTGAATAATTGCGCCTGCTTTAAGACACGTAAACGGTAATCCACACCAGCATCTACATTCAGAATGACACAGTTTTTCTTGACCATTTCAATGGTTGGCAGAAAACGGTCACGGTGAATCCCGTTTTTATATAAACCATCCGGTGCAATGTTCGAAGTCGCCACCAGCGTAATGCCACGTTCAAATAGCTTCTGGAACAAATCACTCAGGATCATGGCATCGGTGACGTTGGATACAAAGAATTCATCAAAACAGATTACCACGGCATCTTTATAAATCTGATCCGCTACGAGATCCAGCGGATTACGCTGACCTGAAAGCTTGTTTAACTCACGATGCACATGCTGCATAAAATGGTGAAAGTGCATACGGGTTTTGCGGCGAAATGGAATCGACTCATAAAACTGATCCATTAGCCAGGTCTTGCCACGACCTACTCCGCCCCACATGTATACACCCTTCGGCGAAGTCTGACGGCGGAAACGGCGAAAGGCTTTCTTAGACGCTTTAAAGCGCTGAATTAATTCCAGCCAGGTACGATTCAGCTCATGTACTGCCATGGCCTGTGCATCATCAGGCATAAACTGTCCTGAAGACAAAGCCTGTGCATAACGTTCTGCAGGAGAGATCGGACTAAAAGCGGTGCTGTGCTGTGAATTAAAATCGGACATAGGTTTCGTACTATTCAGGATCTGTTTAATTATAGCGGAGTTTAGAACGCACACTATAACACTTTGGCATTAACTAACTTAGGCTATTTTATATATTGCCGAGGACTTTGCCCAAACCAGCGCTTAAAGGCATGGTTAAAAGCAGCCGGTTCGGAATAACCCAATAACTCTGCAATCATTTCAATCGAATACTGTTTATATTCAATGAGTCGCAAAGCTTTATCTTTAATAATCTCTTCGCGAATCTGTTTATAACTGGTATCGAACTGCTGTAATTGATGGCGTAAAGTACGTTCTGGAATATTCAGAGCCTGAGCCGTTTCAGCCATACTCGGCATCAAACCGGTTTGCAGCTCCAGATAATCCTGTACTCGCTGTACCACAGTCGGGACATCAGCATCTTCCGCCAGACGTTCCAGTTCAGCCAGACACTTTGCTTCATAGACTGCAAAGGTCTCCGCATCTGCTGAAGGAATCCGGATATCCAAAATGGCCTCATCAAACCAGAATGCAGCTCTTGCAGCACCCAACTGTACCTGTGTTCCATAATAATCATGATAGATTTTCTGGGTAGCAGGTTGTTCCGGTGCGGCGAAAGGCAGTTCAATCTGCAAGTCAGGCTTGGACAAACCCATCATCTTGTAAATATCGCGAATGAACTTGAAAGTACCTGAAATCTCAGCTTGCGCGACCAGCATTCCCAGATGATCTTCCGTTTTCTTGGGATAATAGCAAAGCGCACTGCGGTACTCACTTTGCTCCACTCCCAACTGACCGGTAAGATGCGTCAATTGCTGAAAACGAATCACCTGATGCATCGCATCACGTACGGTTGGACTGGTCACCAGCAACATCAGCAAAGGCCCATAACCTGCCAAAGCATAATGCTGGCCGATCAATAAACCCTGTTCTGGCTGGATATCCTGACCCACCACCTTGAGCACATCATATTCCACGCTTGGGTGAATAATTGAAGTCGGATCAAGCGCATCAACACGCAAGCCGATATTTTGCAGTTTTTGATCGACCTCTATGCCAGCCTTGCGCATGCCCTGGATCAGATACATCAGACTGAGAACAGAACGTTTCATAACCATACAAATACAATGTGATAGCTCTAGTTGTACTATAAAAATAAGCAGTCGGCTATTGCCGTTTAGATCAATTTTATATCTAATAGCCAGTTAATAAATCAAGATAATTATCCATTATTAAAATAAGCAAGGAATGCGAAGATACTGGACAATACAAGCCTTACCCACAATCATCCTTATACCAAAGTGGCCATTATCGGTGCCGGTTTTGGCGGGATAGCGATGGCAGTACGTTTACAGCAGCAAGGCATCCATGATTTTATTATTTTAGAAAAAGATAGCAATTTTGGTGGAACTTGGCGCGATAATCAGTATCCGGGAGCGGCCTGTGATGTGCAATTACATATGTATTCCCTTTCCTTTGCTCCCAAAACTGACTGGTCAAAACGCTATGCCGAAGCACCGGAAATTTTTAGCTATATTCAGGATTTAGTCAGTCATTATAATCTTCGGGCTTTTGCTCGGCTGAATACCGAAGTACTTGGGGTTCATTACCAGCAAGACCGATGCTTATGGCAGATCCATCTGCAGGATCAAAGCATTCTGGAAGCCCAGTTTGTAGTATTTGCCTCTGGTCCTTTACATGTTCCTCAAATTCCCCATATTGCGGGCATTGAAAAATTTAAGGGTAAAATCTTTCATTCTTCTCATTGGGATCATCGTTATGATCTTAAAGGGAAAAATGTCGCATCGATTGGGACAGGTGGCAGTGCAATTCAATATACCCCTGAAATTGCACCCGAATGCAAACAGCTCTATGTCTTGCAACGCACTGCAGCTTGGGTCATTCCACGGGATGAACGCTTATATCATGACCTGGAAAAAAAGCTGTTTTCCAAATATGAATGGTTCCGCAAATTACACCGGATTCGGCTGTACTGGTCCAATGAATCGCGTGTGGTGCCTATCGTAAAACCAACTGTCATGAAATATGCTCAGAAACTCGCAGAAGCTTATATTCGCTATCAGGTCAAGGACAAGGAAACTGCCAAGAAGTTAACTCCAGGCTACATCATGGGCTGTAAACGGATTCTGGTGTCTAATCAATATTTCCCCACCTTTAACCGTAAAAATGTGGAACTAGTGACTGAAGGCATTCGTGAAGTGACCGAAAACAGTATTATTACAGCAGATGGTAAAGAACGTCCGATTGACTGCCTGATCTACGGTACCGGATTTATTACTGATCCTAGAATTTATCTGAAAAATTTTGATTGCACTGGCTTGAATGGCATTCACTTAAATGATGTCTGGAAAGATGGTGCCGAAAGCTATTATGAAATCTGTGTGAAAGGTTTTCCGAATCTGTTCCAGCTATTAGGACCGAATACTGTGCTGGCACATAACTCAGTGCTTTTCATGATTGAAGCCCAAGTAAGTTATATCCTACAAATGATCGCTCTAGTGGATCAATCACATAGTGATGCAATTGTGGTCAAAGATCAGGTACAGGAAAAATTCAATCAGGATGTCCAACATATGCTGGACAATACGGTCTGGCAATCTGGCTGTGTCAGCTGGTATCAACAGGAAGGTGGGAAAAATTTTGCCTTATGGCCTACCTATACCTGGAAATACTGGCTCAAAATCAAAACCCTTAATGCGGCAGATTACTATTTTTTAAATAAAGCCAGTTAAAAGCCCTTCACATACATAGTGCTAGCGATGGCATAATAAAGACTGATTTATCATACTTTTTTATTATGCAATCGCTTTGGTTAGTATCCCAACTTCTGGTCTGTTTAGCACTTGGCTTTGTTTTTGCGAAACGGCTTCCTGTTCCCTTCACAAAAATCTGCTTTAAGGTTCTTCCTTATTTTAGTTATATCTTACTGATTGCCATCGCTTTTGAGTTTTCTGAACTTTTAGCGGAATTACCTCATCCTGCTCAGATTCTAAATACCTCTATTACAATTGCTTTTCTCACCTCTATTGGGGCATTTGGCTGTTGTTATCTGCTCTTTAAATGGGCAGATTTTCAACCTTCTTCTGGACGAGTCTCCACTGAGCTAGTGATTAAATCACTGATCAATATCAGTTATGCGTTCTTCGCCTTAGCCGCTGGCTACTTGCTGCATTATAGTTCCACTCAAATGGGTCTTTCTATTCAAATCAGCACCTGGCATTTATTACTGGTCTTTATGTTTCTGATTGGACTGGATCTTGCCTATTCACCACTTGATCGCTCATGGTTGAACTGGAAAATCCTGCTGGTTCCGGCAGGTTGTATTGCTGGTTCATGCGTGGCAGCAATTGTCTATTCTTTCTGGAATCCAGATATTCATTTAAAAGACCTGATTATGCTGTCGCAAGGTTATGGTTTTTATTCCATGTCGGGTGTTGTCGTCACAGAACTGAGAAATGCAGAACTGGGTAGTATTGCCCTGATGAATGACCTGTTTCGGGAAATTTTTGCGATTTTACTGATGTATTGTGCCGGCTGGCGTTACCCAAGATCAGCAATTTCTGCTGCAGGTGCGACTGCGATGGATGTGACTTTACCCATGGTCAAACAGGCCTGTGGCAATGATTTTATTCCACATGCCATGGTGAGCGGTTTTATTTTATCTGTATTGGCGCCAGTAGCGGTAAGTGTGTTGGCGGTAATTTAAAAATCCCTCCCGACCTCCCTTTTTTAAAGGGAGGAGAAGTCCATTGCTGTCCCACAATTTTTCACAAGAGGAAGCTCAAATGAGCTTCCTCTTGTTTTATGGGTATTTTATCGGGTGAAAATAAAGCTTTTAAAGTTCTTCTTTCAAACAAATTCACTTGAATTATTCTGAGTAAACGTTGAACTGTCCAACCTGTTTTTCCTAAATGTTG
>NZ_VOZD01000033.1:0-33259 GCF_013419915.1 Acinetobacter sp. YH12043 | reverse complement strand
GTGATGGGAGAGAATGTTCAAGAGTGGATTCTAAATGTTCAGATAAAGACATAAAAAAATGAGCGTATTTACATACACTCATTTTTACTACATTTTACTAAAATTTGCTTAACTGACTGGCATTACCGATATGTTCGGGGTTTTTACTTTAATTGTTATACTAATATTGATTTTATAGTAAATATTTAAAAATGATTAGATCTCTTGCGAAAGTCATTATTGCAAGTTCATCCGGTTTACCAGTGCAGCGATTAAGTTAATGCGTAAACCGAATCTTTTCCGTCTATTTCGATAGCGTTCACTTAGTATTCTAAATCTTTTCAATTGACTGTTAATGTGTTCGATTATAACTCGTATTTTTCCAATCATTTTATTGTAATTTGTCTCAGCATCAAATAAGGGTAAATTCTTCTTTTTCTTTATTGGCATCAATAATTTAAAGCCATCTTGCTCTAACCCATAGTACCCTAAATCGGTCATAACATAGTCACAATGTTTGAATTTCTTAACTGTTTTTCTTGCCAATTTAATATCATGCTGACTGCCAGACGATATATCTACTCCTATGATTTGTTTGCTCTTCGGATGATAGATCACTTGGGCTTTTAACGTATGTTTCTTCTTTTTACCACTGTAGAACTTACTCTGATTTTTTTTTTCGGGCGTTCTATTAAACATTCTGTCGCATCAATAATTACCCAGTTAAATTGTTCGTCTGCTGTGGTAATGCTTCGTTTTGGCAGGGTAAAACGTCTTGATTTCATTAATGCATCTTCAACCTTTTTAATAGTTCGATTCACATTACTTTCAGCGATATGGTAATTTGCCGCCAATTCCAATTGGGTGTTGTAGCTCCGTAAGTAATTGAGTGTTAATAATAATTGATCCTCTATAGCTAAAGTATGAGGACGCCCTAATTTCTTTTTAAGTGATTCTGCTTCTTTTAAAACTTCGACCATTTCACTAAAAACTGCTCGAGGTACACCAACCAAGCGCTGGAATTCAGAATCTGAAAAACGATTTAATTTCTGATATTTCATGAAATCTATATTGAGGCAGTTTTTACTTTCGCAAGAGGTCTATTATGACCCTTCATAATTTAAATGAAAAATTAAAACTCCATCTTTTAAATCATCATTTATGTAAAAGTGAAGCTATCAATATTCAATTAATATCAAGTGGAATGTGTGGAGATATATATATCTTCGAATATGCAGATCATGTCGTATCTAAATATAGATGTGCGAAGATTCCTAAAAAAACGATTCACTACCTGCTGAAGAAATTAACAGAAGGTTTATAAGGGAGTTAGATGTTCAACTTAACTATTACTATCACCCTTTTGTAAATTGGGCTTTTGACTTTACAGAAGTTATGGGATCGTCAATTGCTCTTTTTAGATATTGGGATGGAACCCTAAGAGACTTTATAAATAATAACAATTCCATTGAGCAGAAATTATCACTGAAGGCTTACATCTGCGTAGCATTGATCCACTGCTATCAAAGAGGTCTTATTAGTCATCAAGATCTAAAACCCGAAAATATTTTTTTAAGGGATTATACGAAAACCCATAAAATTTGAATCAGATTATAATATTTATCTAACTCCAGTCCTTGGCGATTTTGGTTTAGCTAATGCATTTAAAGATTCTGAAGTTTTTGAAGGTGCTCGTCCTTATATGGCACCTGAACAATGAAATAAAGAAGAGTTAACAGAAAAAACTGATGTTTTTTCTTTAGGAATTATTTTTTATGAAATTATGAGTAATGGTATACATCCTGCGACTAGAACTAAATTAAATGAACATTGGCCAATACCACAGGATGGATTCTCGAAAAAATGGACTCAAAGTAAACCTTGGAAAAAATGGAGTTGTTCTGAAAAAAATTTCAATAATTTACCATCAATAGATCAAGATTTCTTAAATCTACATCTTGCAATGACTTCGTTAGAACCGCATAAAAGACCTGCCATAGATTCAGTTCTTCAGTCTATTCTCAATATTTTAAAGAATGAGAGTGTGCCAGCATATGAACATACACTTATCTCAATAAATCATTTTAATAATTTAGCCACATCAAATAACTTACAGAAAGAATGGCCATACTTATCTAAAAAATGGCTAACATTCCGTAAAAAATTTGATAAATTTTAATGAATATTTTGTTACAAACCCCTCGCCTGATCCTGCGCCAATGGAACGACTCCGATACTGCCCCATTTATCCAAATGTGTGCAGATGAGGATGTCATGCGTTATTTTCCCGCTCCACTGACATCTAAACAAAGCCTACAATTTATTGAAAAAGTAACACGGCAAATTAATCAGCATGGTTGGGGCTTATGGGCAGTTGAACTAAAACAGACTAAAGAATTTATTGGTTTTATCGGCCTGCAACCCCAACCTGAATTGTTTGAGTTTTCACCCTGTATTGAAATTGGCTGGCGTCTGGCGAAAAAGTATTGGCATCGAGGTTATGCTACTGAAGGTGCACGTGCAGTCCTAGATTATGCCTTTAATACTTTAAACCTAGATAAAGTTGTGTCGTTTACTGCCAAATCAAATACCCCATCTGAGGCTGTGATGAAAAAGATAGGTATGGTAAAGACTCAAGAATTTCAGCATCCAAAGCTGCCGGAAGATCGCCCTTTATGTTGGCATGTATTGTATGAAATCAATCAAAGTAATTACTCAGGTAAATAAGACACGGCTCAAATCCTCCCTAAACATTTATTAAAAAAGATCTTTCAGTAGCTTAATGAGCTGATGTATTTATCATGTTTATTCATTTTTATGATTTCTATTGGATAAAATCTTATAAAGATCAATCTTTAAACGATATGAAATTCCGCCTTATCTTCAATAAAAATAATATATTGTATTCATTGATATTTTGATCATTTTCATCTAATTTATATTCTATTAAAAAGATAAGTAAATAGTTTTTATCCACTATATCGAATAAATAATAATTGCTATGATTGCGCCCATTCAGAGCACCAAATACGATTATATCTTTTAAAAATCTCTATTTACTCTCTCCAAATAGAAAAATGATATAGCGGCTTGGTGAACTCTGACCCGATCGAATTAACGTGAACTGTTGCAGTACATTTGCATTTTCCCTGCCGGAGCCACATGCGACTCGATCTAAGGTCAGCTGAAAGTGTAATAAAACTCCACTTTAACATGATCTTAAAATGCATATACTTTAGGCAACACGAGAATTAGGACATCTTTATGAAAAAGCTACTTGGCGTTTTACTCAGTGCATCTGTACTGACTTTAACTGCGTGCGGAAAACAAGAAGAGCCTGCAACGGACGCAGCACAAAACAAAGACTCAGGTGAACTGCAAACAGTTACTATGGCATCCACTGGTTCAGATGCTGACGTATGGCGCTACATTTCAACTTTGCCTGAAACTAAACAAGCCGGCATCAAACTTGATGTGAAAAACTTCACTGACTATGTGGCGATGAATACTGCTGTTGCCAATAAAGAAATTGATGTCAACGCATTCCAGTCTTATGCCTATATGGTCGCTTATAACGACGCCAATACTCAAAAGATCGCTCCGCTTTCTACGACTTATCTTGAGCCAATGGGGATTTACTCAAGCAAAGTGAAAAAAGTTGAAGAGTTTAAGCAAGGTGCGACAATTGCTATTCCTAACGATGGCGCGAATGAATCACGTGCATTGTTATTATTACAATCTGCAGGTCTGGTAAAACTTAAACCAAACTTTGACCTGGTAAAAGGTACGCCTGCTGACATTACTGAAAATGCGAAACAGATTGTGATTAAGCCAATTCAAATGGCGACAGCAGTTCGTGTGAAAGATGAAGTGGATGCGATTGTTCTAGGTAATACTTTGGCAATGGAAGGTGGTCTGAACGTATTGAAAGATGCGATCTACTACGAAGCGATTGATCAAAGCACTAAAATGAATGTTAACGTTTTAGCTGTGGCTGCTGACCGTCAAAATGATCCTGTACTTCAAAAAGTTGGCCAGTTGTATCATACTCCTGCTGTGAAAGCCTATGTTGATGAACACTTCGGTGGTACTAAAGTTGCTGTAAATAAACCAGTGACTTATTTAACCGAAGAAAAGTAATACAATAATCAATATTCAGAACAGGCAAGATTTCTTGCCTGTTTTTTTATTCGTGATGCAGTATTTGACACTATGATTGAATTTAAAGACATCTCCAAACAGTATGAGCTCAAGGGTCAAACCTTACGTGCCCTGAATCGGATCAATTTGCAGATTCCGACTGGCAGTATCTTTGGCATTATTGGCTATAGTGGTGCAGGTAAAAGTACCCTGATCCGCCTGATTAATCTGCTTGAACGCCCTACTTCTGGTCAGATGATTATCAATGGCACGAACTTTACTGCTTTGGATGCCAAATCATTGCGTCAGGAACGTACCCAGATCGGCATGATTTTTCAGCATTTTAACTTGATGCAGACTAAAACAGTGGCTGCCAATATTGAAATGCCAATGAAGTTGCTTGGCTGGAGTAAAGCTGAACGGGAAAAACGTCTCGAAGAACTGCTGGATTTTATTGACCTAAAACATAAGCGTCATGCTTTCCCGGATGAATTGTCAGGCGGTCAAAAGCAGCGTGTTGGTATTGCGCGTGCCCTAGCGAATCATCCAAAAATTTTGCTGTGTGATGAAGCCACTTCTGCTCTTGATCCACAAACCACCAAGTCTGTATTGCAACTTCTGAAACGTATTAATCAGGAACAAGGCATTACCATTGTCATGGTGACTCATGAAATGGATGTGATTGAAACGGTGTGTGATTATGTGGCCGTGATGGAAAAAGGTGATGTGATTGAAACGGGTTCTACCCTACAGATTTTTAGTCAGCCACAGCATCCAACGACGAAAAATTTTATTCAGACAGTACTCCAGCAAAACTTGCCCGTGAATATTCTGGCGAATCTGGAAAATCAGAATCATCACAGTATTTATTGTTTAAAATTCCTGGGCAGCTCTGCGCAGGAAACCGTGATTCAGGGTGTGATTAAACAGTTCGATATCAGCTTGAATATCCTGTTTGCCAATATGACAGAAATTAATGGGTCGGTGATTGGCCAGATGTTTATCCAGCTTCTTGGTGATCCAGCGCAAATCACAGCAGCAATGCAATATCTGAGAGATAACGGCGTACAGGTAGATCAGGCAGGAGTACAAGAATGAGAGACTTAATTGTACAGTGGTTGACCACTATTACTGCGCCATTCTGGAAAAGCTCCCTATCGATGGATCAGTTTGTCACTGCGTTGCAAGAAACTTTCCACATGGTATTCTTCGCAATGCTGTTTGGCTGTATCTGGGGCTTTATTCAGGCGATCATTTTACTTGTCACTCGCCCAAACGGGATTCTGCCAAACCGTGTGATTTATCATGCTCTAAACCCGATTGTGAATGCACTACGTTCCCTACCCTTTATTATTCTGCTGATTGCAGTGATTCCACTAACCAAGTTTTTGGTCGGAACATCAATTGGTACTTGGGCAGCGATTGTGCCTCTGACTATTTATGTCGGTCCTTATATTGGTCGTCTAGTCGAGACTTCTCTGCTAGAAGTGAATGAGGGGATTATCGAATCTGCACAAGCCATGGGTGCAACACCAATGCAGATTATCTTTAAGTTTATTCTGCCAGAAGCACGTAGCTCACTGATTCTGAACCTGACCACAGCAACCATTAGCCTGATTGGTGCAACCGCAATGGCGGGTGCCGTTGGTGCTGGTGGTATTGGTGACTTAGCGATCTCTTATGGTTATCAGCGTTTTGATACATCTGTGGTGATCATGACCGTGATTGTCTTATTGATTCTGGTGCAGATTGTACAAAGTGTTGGCGACTGGTTATCGCGACTTCGTTAAGCTAAATTCCTAAGTAAATAAAGCCCTCTTTTTGAGGGTTTTATTTTCTACCCATAAAATAGCTGCATCTTAAACATCGAAGCGAACATTTGATACATGGCTTAGCAGCATGGATGCTGCCGTTGATCTGTCTTACACAAGCTTTAAAGCAATGCTTAAAGCTTGCTCAGGAAGTGCCATCAGATCAACGAGGGGTTTTGTTACTTTTGGCCCGTCAAAAGTAAGGCATAACTACTCAAAATTTAAATTAAAGTAAAAATAATGAAATTCTAATTTTCAAATAACTTTATGAATAAACTTACTGACACTTGAAATTCTTCTTTTACTTTTGAAAGATGAATAGCACTGCTATGCAAAGTAACAAAAATCTTCTGTTAGCTTGATGATACTTCCCTGTATCACAAGCCAACGGCGACATCCATGTCGCCTCATACAAATTCAATTTGGATACGTAGTTCTATTTCGATAAAATGATAAGCATAGCTTTAAGTCAATTCTAATTCACAATCTAAAAGTTCAGCATTTCCCCTCAATTTCAAACTGAAACAATAAATCCCGTGCTAAACTATCGAGTGGTTTTTGCAGGAACTCATTTATGCACTTTGTTCATCTTGGTATTCATACAGAATTTTCGATTACTGAATCCATCGTACGTATACCTGACTTGGTCAAAGCTGCTGCGAATGACGAGATGCCAGCACTCGCGCTGACTGATTTATCTAATTTACATGCTGCTGTTAAATTCTATAAAAAATGTTTGGATAAAGGCATCAAACCGATTCTTGGCTCTGAAATTCGTCTGAATGATGCTGAGCATCGGGTTACCCTGCTTTCCATGACCAACAAAGGCTGGCGCAACCTGACCGAACTGGTGTCTGAAGGTTATATCAGCGGCCAGCAACTGGATATTCCTTGCGTACAAAAAGATTGGATCTTGAATCAGCACGATGACATGATCGTATTGCTCGGTATGCAGTCCGATGTCGGCAAAATGCTGATTACTTCAAATCCCGATAAAGCTGAACCGCTACTGCAAGAATGGGTAGAGAAATTTGGAAATCGTGTTTATCTCGCCCTCACCCGCACTGGCCGTGCTAATGAAGATACTTTCATTGAAGAAGCGGTAAAGCTCGCAAAGAAATATAATATTGGTGTAGTTGCACATAATGATGTGCATTTTATTGCACGTGAAGACTTTGAAGCACATGAAGCGCGTGTCTGTATCGCAGATGGTTATGTGCTTGGTGATAATCGCCGTCCTAAAACCTATAGCCCTGAGCAATATTTTAAAAGCTCAACAGAAATGGCGGAACTGTTTAGCGATATTCCAACCGCGATTGAAAACACCTTCCATATCGCAAAACGTTGTAATGTCACCCTACGTTTAGGTTTCAACGATCTACCAGATTATCCAATTCCTGAAGGCCATACTATTGACACCTACTTCACACATTTATGTGAAGAAGGTTTAGAAGAACGCCTGAACTTCCTGTATCCACCAGAAAAACGTGAAGAAGACTGGCCTATAATCCGTCAGCCTTATGATGAACGTCTGGCCTTTGAGATCAAGATTATTCTGGATATGGGCTTCCCAGGGTACTTCTTGATCGTCATGGACTTCATTCAATGGTCCAAAGGAAATGGCGTACCGGTAGGTCCGGGCCGTGGTTCAGGTGCGGGTTCCCTCGTAGCCTATAGTTTGAAAATTACCGATCTTGATCCTCTGCGCTATGACCTGCTGTTCGAACGTTTCTTGAACCCGGAACGTGTTTCGATGCCCGACTTTGACGTCGATTTCTGTATCGCTGGTCGTGACCGCGTAATTGACTATGTGGCACGGACTTATGGTCGTGATGCGGTATCGCAAATTGCGACTTTCGGTACCATGGCAGCGAAAGGTGCGATTCGAGATGTAGCCCGTGTCTTGGGTAAATCTTATGGTCTGGCTGATCGTATTTCCAAACTGATTCCAACCAAGCCTCTGGGTTTAAGCCTTGAAGAATCATTGGAAGCTGAACCTCAACTGAAAGATATCGTCACCAATCCATCGAATCCCGATTATGACGATGCCTCAGAAATCTGGGAAATGGCACTCAAGCTTGAAGGCATTACCCGTAATACCGGTAAACATGCCGGTGGTGTAGTGATTGCACCGACCAAACTGACCGACTATTCAGCCGTGATGTGTGATGCGGATGGTACAGCACGTGTTGCTCAATTTGATAAGGATGATGTCGAAGCTGCCGGTCTAGTGAAATTCGACTTCTTGGGTCTACGTAACCTGACCGTTATTGAAGATGCCATCAAGCACATCAATGCACGCCCAGACGTGACCGAACCGGTGAATATTTCCTATATTCCGCTGGATGACAAGCCAGCCTATAACATCTTCGCGACGGCGAATACCACCGCGGTATTCCAGTTTGAATCCGTCGGCATGAAAAAGATGTTGAAGGAAGCACGTCCTAGCAAGTTCGAAGAAATTATCGCCTTCGTATCGTTATATCGTCCGGGTCCAATGGATCTGATTCCTGACTTTATCCATCGTATGCATGGTGGCGAGTTTGAATACCTGCATCCATTACTGGAAAAGGTATTAGAGCCGACTTACGGGATCATGGTATACCAAGAACAGGTAATGCAGTCGGCACAGTTCTGTGCCGGCTATAGCTTGGGTGGTGCGGACTTACTTCGTCGTGCGATGGGTAAGAAAAAACCTGAAGAAATGGTCAAGCAGCGTAAGATCTTCATTGAAGGTGCTGCGAAAAAAGATATCGATGAAGCAACGGCGAACCATATCTTCGACTATATGGAAAAATTCGCAGGCTATGGCTTTAACAAATCGCATGCTGCAGCCTATGCACTTGTCGCCTATCAAACAGCTTGGTTGAAAGCGCATTATCCTGCTGAATTCATGTCAGCGGTGATGACCTCGGAAATGCAGAACACTGATAACGTGGTGTTCCTGATTGATGATTGCCGTCATAACGGACTGGAAGTATTACCACCATCGGTGAATATGTCGATTTACCAGTTCCATGCCAGCGATCCAAAAACCATTGTTTATGGTTTGGGTGCGATTAAAGGCGTCGGTGAAGCGGCAATGCAGTCCGTGATTGAATCACGTCAGAAAGAAGGTCCATATAAAGACCTGTTTGACTTCTGTCACCGTATTGACCTGAAGAAAATCAACAAACGTACGCTCGAAGCCTTGATCCGTGCGGGTGCACTAGATTGTCTAGGCATTGAACGTGCTGACCTAATGGCACAATTGCCTGAAGCGGTACAAGCTGCGGATCAGGCGCGTCAGAACCGTGAAACCGGGATCATGGATCTGTTCGGGGAAGTTGAAGAAGTCCAACGTAAACCTGCCAAACCGGTGAAACCTTGGTCAGATGAAGTTCGTCTGAAAGGTGAAAAAGATACCTTAGGTCTATACCTGACTGGTCACCCAATTGATGTATATCGTAATGAACTAAAAGCTTTTGTACCTTGTCAGATCAATGAATTAACCCCAACCCGTCGTGGTGTAACGACTGTGTTTGCCGGTCTGGTAGTCGATGTCGCTAACTTCCCGAACCGGATGATGGTGACATTAGATGATGGTACGGCACGTATCGAAATTTCCACCAACCATGAACGCTTCCAGCGCTTTAAAGACATCGTTCAGGTCGATAAAGTGGTAGTGATTGAAGGTGAAATCTACGAACGTGAAGGTTTTGACCGTCCACTCGGTCGTTTAACTAAGGCCTTTAGTCTGAATGAAATCCGTCAGAAACGTGCTAACAGCATCAAGATTACCTTGCAAGCTGAACATTACAGCAAAACCCTCAGCCGTGACTTGCAGCAGATTCTAGTGCCATATACCAATGTGGACATGAGCACGCATATTCCCGTGATTCTATATCTGGATTATGGCTATGCCACGGCCGAACTGCATCTGGGTTTAAGCTGGAAAGTTGCGCCGCTGGATGATCTTCTCGCCAAGCTGCGTGATTATTTTGGCAAGACTGCGCTCTATATCGAGTATCAGGTGAAGTCTAAAGCTGCACGTGCCGTATCTTATGAACAAGCCAAGCCGGTCGAGGTTCCGCCTCCACCTGCTGACATGAGCATGGACGATGCCTTAGCACAGTATGAAGCTGAGTCTCAACCGCAATATTCATAAATCTCCCATTTTAATATATCCAAACTGGAATCATCATGAGTCAAATTGACAATGCTGCTGTTTCAGCACATCTCTCTCATGTGCGTATTGTCATGGTTAATACTACCCTGCCTGCCAATATTGGTAGTGCCTTACGTGCCATGAAAACCATGGGCCTGTGCAAGCTGGTTCTGGTTGCGCCTAAAACCTACCCACATCCGGACATTGATGCCCTAGCTGCAGGTGCAACCGATCTGATCGAGCAGATTGAAATCGTAGAAACGCTAGAAGAAGCCATTAAGGATTGCCAGATCGTCTTTGGGACCAGTGCGCGTAGCCGCACCATTCCATGGCCTTTACTAGATGTCCGTCCAGCGGCAGAAAAAGCACTTTCTGCTGTGGTGCAAGAAAAACAGGAAATTGCGATTCTGTTTGGCCGTGAAGACCGCGGTCTGACCAATGAAGAACTGGCAATGGCGAATTATCACTTAACCATTCCTGTGAATACGGATTATGGTGTTTTGAATGTTGCTCAAGCCATTCAGGTGATCTGCTATGAACTGCGTATGGCAGCACTGGATCAGGTTGAACATCCTCGTGATCCTAAAGCCACCATGCAAGTCATTGATGGCATTGAAATGGAATGGGATGAACCACTGGTGACCCATGAACAGATGGAACAGTTCTACCCGCATCTGGAAAAAATGCTGGCAGAAATTGAATTTATGGATCCAAAAAACCCACGATTACTTCCTTTACGCTTGCGTCGCCTTTTCGGACGTATACAATTAGATCGTATGGAATATCACTTACTTCGTGGTATTTTCACTCGTGTTCAGGCACTGAATAACGACACCTGGAAAAAATCTTCCCATACATCACAACAGGATGAGGATCAAAACTAATGCTAAAACAGCTCAAAGAAGATATCCAAGCTGTCTTTGCGCGCGATCCTGCAGCACGCAATACCTTAGAAGTCTTAACCACCTACCCTGGCATCCATGCACTGATTATGCATCGCATGGCACATGAGCTATGGAAAAAAGACTGTAAAGGTACAGCGCGTGTTTTGTCCTCTTTTAGCCGTTTTGCAACAGGGATCGAAATTCACCCAGGTGCCAAGATTGGTAAACGTTTTTTCATTGATCATGGCATGGGCGTTGTGATTGGTGAAACTGCGGAAATTGGCGATGATGTCACCTTGTATCATGGTGTGACTTTGGGTGGTACCACCTGGAATAAAGGCAAGCGTCACCCGACTCTGGAAGATGGTGTTGTTGTTGGTGCAGGTGCCAAAATCCTGGGGCCATTCACGGTAGGTAAAAATGCCAAGGTTGGTTCCAATGCTGTGGTTACCAAAGCAGTTCCGCCGAATACCACAGCGGTCGGCAATCCTGCCCGATTTATTACCAAAGACCAGCCAAAAGAGGATGCTGAAGCACGTCGTCGTGATTATGCGGAAAGCATTGGTTTCCAGCCTTATGCAACTACACAGGATCAGACAGACCCGATTCTGGAAGGTATGCGTGTTCTACTTGACCGTATTCAACAAAATGAAAAACGCATGAATACACTGTGTAACCGCCTGTCTCTGCTTGACCCAACTTTCAAGAAAAACCAGTTGAATGAACAGCCATTCAGTAAGGAAGAACTTAAAATTCTGGAAGATGCGCGCCGTGAGTGCGAAGCACAAACCAGTCAGTCCAAAGCCTGACTGTAAATCGTAATTCTTTTGTAACACGCATTTGCTTGCATGATCGCAGCACTTTTCATAGACTGACGATCATGCATTTTTTGAATAGATGTTTTAAAAAATAACATGAATGGACGGATATTATGACCTTGAAGCCCTTAGCAATTGCTTGCTTAGCTTTTACCATGACGGCGTGCTCTATGGCACCGACCTCAAGCAAACAAGAACAGAAACCAGCTGATCAGGTAGTTTTTGTTGAACCTGAACTTACTCCGCCATTTTATGCTTTAAATCCATTTAACTATAACGAACCACCTCCATTTGAAGTTCATTTGCAAAAAGCCGCTGCGCAGCCAGTGACGAAAATGGTGGTCACTGATCCTAAAGATCCGTCTAAACAGTTAACCCTAGATGTGAACAAGCTGATCATCCCGATGGTGGATAGCAATACACGCAGTATGCGTTATGCAGCACTTGCCAATGAAAATGAAATCGACATTACCGAAATCGATGATTTCTTGCAGATGGTAGAAGGTAAAGCGCGTCATTATCCACCCCGCTTTAGCGACCGTCAGGAACGCCGTGGTTTTGAAGCAAAACTTCGCGAAGTTTCTCAACAGCTGGATACCTTGGCTTCACGTCCGAATGCTTCATTTGATGTCTTAATGCGTGCATTTAAGGCCAGCGTGATGGCACGTAATCTTGATTTGGGTTCTATCTATACCACCAAATCAATGACCTATGCACAGCGCATTCTTCGTATTAACCAGGATGATGCTGAAGCAAACTTCTGGTTCGGTTTTGGTCTGTCTGAAGGTGGTGGTCACCGCGAAGCAATTCAGTATCTGGACAAGGCAATGCAGGCAGGTGTTCAGGAAGCTTATTTATCTGCGGCAAATAACTACATTGCCATGGAAAATAAAAAGAATGCTGTTCAGGTTCTGAATAATTACAAAATTAAATATCCGCAAGAAGCTGAAGTCGCTGATCGTCTGATTCAGGAAATTGAAAAACAGGGTCGCTGGAACGTATGGCAAGTCATGCAAACAGCCGCTCCTGCACCAACAACCCCTGCGCCTACACCAGCACAATAAGCTATATTTCAGATTCATAATATTACAAATAGACCGCTGCGGCGGTCTATTTTTATGGGAAAAAATTAGTAAAATACAAAGCATTATCAAGCTTTATAATTTTAAATGAGTGTTCAAAGTCTTTATGCACGAGAAAATAAATAAGATAGCATTACTTTGCACTGTACTCATGACAGCTGTACTGAGTGGCTGTCAGGTGGTGAGTGTTAAAGAGCAGGCTATTAATGTCACCATCAATAATGAACGCGATAGCATTCTTACACGCGATAAGTTGAGTGAAGCCAGTCTGAATGTCCTGTCCATGACCGGACGTGAAGCACAAGTCTGTGAAAATAATCCAGAAGAATGTGTGAAAGAGCTACAAGAAATTCCACAGATTCTGGATGAGCAATTACTTTCAACATCGAGTGAATTATATCTAGCTAAATCACTCCAGCTTGGTAAATCGGCTGAATGTAAAACCAGTGCTCTGGCTAAGACCCGATCTGAAGAAAAACAGCAACTGCAAACCCAGAACCTGCAAAAATGTCAGGAACAGCAGTTACAAATGCTGGATAAAAGTATCCGCTACAGTTATGCCTATCTGTTTCAGACTGAACGTGCACCACAGGACCGGATCTTCGACAACCGACAAGTTCAGATTCGTGACTTTTATAACCTGGCAATTGCTCATTTAATCCAGATCTACGCGGAACGTTATAAAACTAAAGAAGCCGGTCAACGTCTGCAGGTTGGCAACAGCGTCTATACCATTAATCTGGACAATTTCCCCCAGCTCAAGAATCAGCCAATTGAACAGTTAATGTCGACCTATAACATGAACTTCTCTGGTCTGCGCTCGATTACCCGTCGTGACGGTTTCGGCTCTGAGTTTCTGGTGGTCTTGCCAGAAGAAGAAATTTCCAAAAAAGATAAAAAATATCTGGTCGATCCACTAAATCACCAATATCAAAATGGCATAAATCCTTTTATTCATTCAGCACGTTATCTGGCAACCACGATTACCGCCATTCCAGAATCAGCAAACTCTGTAGAACAGATCCTGAATAACAGCAACTTCCATTTAAAACTTTATGACCCGTATAAATATGACAAGATTAAAGTTGCCAATAAGGAATATGCTTTAGCGGCAAACTTTTCAGCGCCTTATGGGCTATGGCTGGCAGAAAACAATCTGGGACGCGCAGCTTATCTGACACTGATCAATCGTGACGATAATCTGGTCATGCCGCATCTGTTTATGCTGGAACCTTACAATCCAAATAAGAAGGTTTTATTGCTGATTCATGGTTTGGCCAGCAGCCCGGAAGCCTGGATTCGTTTAACGAATGATATTATGGGTGATCCGGTCTTAAGAGAAAATTTCCAGGTGTGGCAGGTCTTCTACTCAACCAACATGCCTATTCTGGAAAGCCGTTTCCAGATTAATGCGCTGCTTCAACAAGGTTTCGCGCGTATTAGCAATAATGCACCAGCCAAAAAAGAAGCTGTACTGGTCGGACACAGTATGGGTGGTGTCATTGCCCGTCTATTGGTGAGTGATGCAGATATTACCGAGCCCGCTTTTAATATTGTAAAAGATTCAAAGCTGACCAAGTTCCGGGACAATCCACTCTTTAAAGCGCGTTTCAAAATGCAGCCTGTTCCGAATTTCAGTCGTGCTATTTTCCTGGCAGCACCGCATAAAGGGACCGATTATGCAGATCGCTGGCATACCAAATTGGCACGTAAAATTATTCGTGTGCCGAGTGCCTTTTTGGGTGCATTTGCCGATACTGTCCAAGGTGAAATTGGCTTAAGTGATTTTCTGCATGAAGTTGGTCGTGACCTGATTCAGAATGGGCCGAGTGATCTTAGTAAGAAATCAAAATTCACGGCACTGACTAAAGATATTAATCCGGCACCAGGTTTCAAATTTCACTCGATTATTGGCAACAATACAGATAGCGATGATGAAAATATTATGACTGATGATGTCGTCGCTTATCAGAGTGCATATCTTGAAGGTGCGGCTTCCAATAAAATTATCAAAGGTGGACATTCCGTTCAGGAAACTCCCGAGGCTGTACTGGAACTCCGCCGCCTTCTCAGATTACATCTGGTCGACTTGGGATTGTATGATCCTGATTAAATTTTGATAAGCGATATAAAAAAGCTGCCTATCGGTGGCTTTTTTTATGGGCAACCCATGTATCAATACCCTTTTATGCTTTATATCGACTAAGTCCGTACAAATACAGATTCCTGCGGATTTATGTTTCTTTCTAAAAATTAAATTTGTTAGACTTGAGGCAATTATTTTTGACATTCAAACCAGTTTTTACAGGATTTTAGCTTAGGCTATTTTCCAGGTTTTCCGAGGATAGTGTTTCGGAAAAAGATTTCGGTTTTGCTTTATATATTTAAAGGATTTTTTCTTAATGACCAGTTCAGAACTTGTGGCTGATCTCTCTAGCTTAACGCCCATGATGCAGCAATACATGTCGGTCAAAATGCAGCATCCACACTCATTGATGTTCTATCGCATGGGTGATTTCTATGAACTGTTCTTTGAAGATGCCCATAAGGCCGCCAAAATTTTAGGCATTACCCTGACCCATCGCGGTAAAGCCAATGGTCAGCCAATTCCGATGGCCGGTGTACCTTTCCATGCTGCTGAAGGATATCTGGCTCGTCTGGTAAAAAAAGGCGAAACGGTGGTGATCTGCGAGCAGATCGGTGAAGTGACTGGTAAAGGTCCAGTTGAACGTGGGGTCGTCCGAATTATCACTCCCGGGACTTTAACTGATGATGCCTTATTAGGTGCGCATCAAACCTCCAACCTGGTTGCTCTGTGTGTTCACCAGCAACAAATCGGAATTGCACTTCTCGATCTGAGTGCGGGTTTATTTAAAGTCCAGCAAATCGATTATGACTTAAGTCAGTTAGCCATTGAGTTGGCACGCCTGATGCCAAGCGAAATTGTGGTGGATGAAAATCTGCAAGATCAGGCACTGATAGAACACTTAAAACAACAGCTAGATGTTCCAATCAGTAAACGTCCGAATGTCGACTTCAACCAGAACAATGCCCAGAAGACCTTATGCGACCAGTTTGCAGTAAGTACACTTTCAGGTTTCGGAATTGATCATCTGCCTTTGGCCAAAGCTGCTGCGGCTGCATTGATTCACTATGCTAAAGAAACCCAGAAAACGGCTTTACCGCATATCCGAACCATTCAACTGGAACAAAGTTCAGACTTTATTGCACTGGATCCAGTCACCCGTCGCAACCTCGAATTGATTGAGCCTTTATTTGAACATGGCACTTCATTGTTTCAGCTGATCAATGACTGTCAGACCGCTATGGGTGGCCGTCTGCTTAGCCGCACCCTGATGCAACCGCTTCGTGATACTGCGATACTGGATGAGCGACTGGATGCGACACAGGCATTGCTTGAAGGTTTCCATGAATCGCCAGTCCGTCTTGTCTTAAAAGAAATCAGTGATATTGAACGTGTACTCAGCCGTATCGCTTTAGGTAGTGCTCGTCCACGCGATCTGGTTCAATTACGTCAAGCTTGTGCACAGATTCCATTTTTACGCCATGCGTTACAACCGCTGTTAAGTCAGCAGAATTCGAAATTATTGCAACAGCTGAATGAAGAACTGGGCGATTTTCATGGCCTGCATCAGCGCCTGATGTCAGCTATTGTTGAAAATCCGCCGGTACTGCTACGTGATGGCAATGTCATTGCAGAAGGTTTCGATAGCGAGCTGGATGAGCTGCGTAAAATCCGTGATCATGCCGGCCAGTTCCTGATTGATCTGGAAATTAAGGAACGGGAGCAAAGTGGCATTCCTACCCTGAAAATCGGCTATAACCGTGTCAGTGGTTATTATATCGAACTGACTCGTGCACAAGCTGAACAGGCACCTGAACATTATATCCGTCGCCAAACGCTGAAAAATGCTGAGCGTTATATCACGCCTGAACTAAAAGCTTTTGAAGATAAAGTATTGTCTAGCGAATCCCGTGCACTTGCTCGCGAGAAAATGCTATTCGAAATGTTGCTGGATGAACTGCGTCAGGATATTGGCAATCTACAGATGATGAGCAGTGCGATTGCCCAGATCGATCTGTTGGCAAACTTTGCCCATCAGGCACGTTTACGCAATTGGGCACGACCAAAATTCAGCCCTGAAATTGGTGTGAAAATCGTTGCCGGCCGTCATCCTGTGGTTGAAGCCTTAAGCAAGGCAGCCTTTACTCCAAATGATACCCAGCTGGATTATCAGCACCGTATGGCCATTATCACCGGTCCAAATATGGGTGGTAAATCCACCTTTATGCGCCAGACTGCCCTGATTGCCCTACTGGCTTATTGCGGTAGTTATGTGCCAGCGCAATCGACAACACTGGGTCCAATTGACCGAATCTTTACCCGGATTGGCTCTGCAGATGATTTGTCGACTGGCAAATCAACCTTTATGGTGGAAATGACGGAAACTTCGCAAATTCTGCATCATGCTACCAGTCAATCTCTGGTTCTGATGGATGAAGTGGGTCGTGGAACCAGTACTTATGACGGGCTGTCCCTGGCTTGGGCTTGTGTGCTGGATCTGACTAAACGGATTCAATGTCTATGTCTGTTCGCAACGCATTATTTTGAGCTGACCGAACTGGATAAAGAAGCGGGAATTGATAACTACCATGTTACCGCCAAGGAACTAAATGGCAATCTTATTCTGCTGCATAAAGTCCAACATGGCCCAGCTAGCCAGAGTCATGGTTTACAGGTGGCTAAACTGGCAGGTATTCCTGCGGCTGTAATTAAAGAAGCTCAGCATCGCTTGAAGATTCTGGAAAAGCAGCATCAGGCCAAACCACAGAGTCCGCAGCATGATCTGTTTGCGATGCCTGAAATCATCGAAAAAGTCATCGAGATTGAAAAGCCTTCAGCAGCGCTTGAATTATTAGAAGACATTGATGTCGACAATCTGAGCCCACGTGAAGCATTACAGCAACTTTATGCTCTTAAAGATCTCATGAAACAGCCAAGTTAAAATCTCTTCTAAGCCCTATCCCGCATAGGGCTTAGCTGATGATGATTCTCATTCCCTAAGCCTTTTATCAAATCATCGCAGTTTTTTCAAATTTAACAGCCCTATATATAACAAATATCAATAAAAGGAATTGTTTGTTCCCTCTATTTTTGCCTAAAATACGGTATTCGTCATTAGAACCATATTTTTTAGGTAGCTGTCACCATGACCTTCGTTGTCACTGAAAATTGTATTAAATGTAAATATCAAGACTGTGTTGAAGTTTGCCCAGTAGACTGTTTCTATGAAGGTCCTAACTTCCTTGTGATTAACCCGGACGAGTGTATCGACTGCGCGTTATGTGAGCCTGAATGTCCTGCGAATGCAATTTTCTCTGAAGATGAATTACCGGAAGGCCAAGAAGTCTTTATCGAGCTAAATGCTGAACTGTCTCAAAAATGGCCGAATATCACTCAAATTGGTGAGCAACCTGCTGACCGTGAAGAGTGGAATGGTAAAACTGATAAATTACAATATCTTGAAAAATAATTTTTCAAATCTTAAAAAAGACCAGCACAGACTGGTCTTTTTTATACCCCATCCACACATTTCATTGCAATTTATCCTGATTTTCTCCGTAAAAGTGGACTAAAATAGCGCTATTTTAAAATATCTGAATTGCTATCAATGAAGCATTTAATAAAGGGGTTATTGAGTGTTTGTATAATCCCGCTTGTCTTTGTAGGATGTGCTACCACCACAAAACAGTCTGGTAAAGTAACTCCAGATAAAAGGATTTACATCCCAGAAGAACGAGTCCAGTACAACCATAAACCACAGCCTAAACCGGTTCCTTATGTCTATACTCACTGGGTATCGGCACTAAATAACCTGTCTCTTGTACGTGAATATGAAAACTTTTTGGCCCAGCAAGGGGTCGGAAATATTATTCCAAGTTTTGAGCTGATGCGTACTGCACGGGATTGGGCTAAATGTGGTCGATCGCAATATATGATTCCAAGCCGTGAGCTCTGGTCAAATCAGGTGCCGACCTTACGTGTCTTCAAATATCTGGTTGCTGCCAATGTACTGACTGATTTTGAAGTCACTTCGGTTTATCGTGACCTGCCTTTAAATCAGTGTGCCGGTGGAGCCAATTCTTCACGTCACCTGTTTAACTCGGCAATTGATTTTCGGATCGGACCTGAGTACCCACAGGCTCAGGATTATGCAGCAATTGAAAATACCAAGTTCAAACTGTGCCAGTTTTGGTTACAGCATGGACAAAGCCTGAATATGGGGCTCGGTTTATATGCCTCTGGCCAAATCCATATTGATACTCAAGGTTATCGCACTTGGGGCCCGGATTTAAGTCGTCGCTCATCAATGTGTAATTACTAAGTCATTTCATTTTCTATACAAAGCCAGCTTTTGGCTTTGTATAGCCTAAAAAATCAGCGAATATAGAACAATAAATTGCGCTGTGCCCGGAAAAGTTTAAAATGCACGCATCACAACAAAGGTGCGAGTACTATGCAACAAATGTGGACAGATATTGACCGCTACATTGATTCACATTTAATTCCTGAAGATTCTATCCTGAATCAGACTCTTGAAAATACTGCTGCACATGGTTTTCCAGATCATCTGGCTGTTGCGCCGAATCAGGGCATGCTGCTGCAAATGCTGATCCAGATGAATAAGTGCAAGCGCGTACTGGAACTAGGAACCTTTGCTGCATATAGCACCATGTGGCTGGCTCGTGCCCTCCCTGAAGACGGTTATATCCTGACAATCGAAGGCCGTGATACACATGCTGCGATGGGACAGGAAAATATTGATCGTGCACAGTTAAAACAGAAAGTTGAGCTGAAATGTGGCCGTGCTGCAGATGTGCTTCGTGCCCTGCCTCAAGATACTGAAGCCTTTGACTTTATTTTTATTGATGCCGATAAGCAAAGCTATCCTGAATATCTGGAGCTGAGCTTAAATCTTTCTCACTCCGGTACCATTATCTTCCTGGACAATGTGATTCGTGCCGGTGATATCATCAATCCGGATAATAAAAAACCAAGTATTGAAGGCATTCGTGACATGTTTAAAGCGCTGGAAAATCATCCACGTATCTTATCTTGTACTGCTTTACAGACCGTTGGCAGTAAAGGACATGATGGTTTTGCACTCGCAATTGTCAAATAATACGACTAGAACAAAAATCAGCCAATAAAGTATTCTCGATAAATAACATCATCTTACAGAATGTAACCACAGAGTTATCCACAATATATGAGGATAACTCTGGTTATTTTTAATTCAAGCTGTAACAATTTATCAAAAAATACATTTCTGTAGGTTTTATCACCCTCTTTCTACTTCGCTACCAATAATGGCACTTTAGAATTTCGGAAAATCGTTGTCGCAATACTGCCCAAGAAGAACTGGTGGATCTTGCTGTGACTGAATGCCCCCAAGACAATTAACTGAATCCCATGTTCCTGCTGATAAGACAGGATATTTTCAGCCACTTCTCCGTAGCGGTATTCTGGAACGACCTCTAGTCCTGCTTCTGTCAAATATTGCAGAGGCTCATTCAGGATTTCCACATGATCCCCGATATAAAGCAGATGACATTGTAATTGTCTTAATAAATCACTTTCTGCAATACGTTTCATCATCTTCACACAGGTTGGTGAATATTCATAAGCAAAGATAAAACGTGTCGGTGGTCTGAAGTGTTCCCCTACAGTCATCACTGTACAGTTAGCACCACGGATAAAGTTTTCTACATTGGTGCCGATTGGCTTATTTTTCTCGGCAGAACGCTCACCGAGTAGTCCAATGACTGCAATATCATCAGGTTTTAGAATCTGAAAACTTTGTTCCAGAAAATCACCCTTTTCCTGAATATGTGTGGTGCGGATGCCATAATCTTTAAAGATACGGTCCGAAATATGCTGGAGCAGATTATTGCTATAACTAAGCGCAATTTCACTTTGCTTTTGCTCCAGCTCAGCCAGCTCTTTAAGCAACATGGCATTGCTTTCAAAGCCAATCACACCGCTAATTTCCCCAAGATGATAACTGGCCGGGTAATAATCCAGAACCTGTAATAAAACCAGTTCACGACCAGTCTGTTTGGCAATCCATGCAGCCGCATCTGCAAGCGCGTTCGTGCATGGTGAGGAGTCTATGCAGGCAATGACACGTTTCATGTTCAGCCTCTCTTTTATAATAAAAATTTCTTAGTTATTTTTAACTTAGCACAAGCATTAGTAAATGTGCACTGAAATCTGTAAGGCTTGAATTGAAATATGTTAACTTTTATGTGATGTGATAAGACCTTTACCTAATATTAAGCACCTGATATAAATCCTTTTTCCAAGCACCTTTTTTACTATTTTAATCCCGATATCGAATCAATTTTGCCGGATTTCCGGCGACAATTGCACGCGCTTCAATATCCTTCGTGACCATGCTATTCATCCCTATAATCGCCTGATCGGCAATTTTCACCCCATCTTTAATGCCGACATGAGCACCTAGCCAGACATCCCGACCAATCTCAATCCCTTTAGACCTGACTGGCTGCTGATAAATTGGCTGCTCCAGTTCCATCCCATGATCAAAGGCATAAAGATGACAATAAGCTGCGATACGTACCTGGTCATGCAGTTTAATCCCAACCCGACCACCATCCAGAATACAGTGATGATTGATTGCAACTTCGCTCCCTATCTCCAAAGGACCATGTAGCGTACAATCTGCCGCAATAAAGGTATTATCTCCGATACTAATTTTACGACCCGGCTCAGCAAAGATATGCGCCAACGGCGAAATAAAACAGTTTTCGCCAATTTCGACTGTTTCCATCTCCATCAGATAGGTCTGATATTCTTTCTGCCAAGCTTCAGCCCAACCACGATTCTTGGGTTTTAAGGACCAATATAGCCAAGGCATATAATTCAGGCGGTGTTTATGCTGCTCACGATATTTCAGTAATGGATCTGGTTCAGTCATCTGTGGCTTCTTCTATGATTTTTAATTGTTCACGTCCGCGAGTAACATCCTGAATCTTCAGAGCAAAAGGTTCAATTTGATGTTTCTGAAATTGTGCCTGAACCTGTACGCCTTCAGCCGAATATTCTTCCTGATAGTCAATCTGCTGCTGATTCAACTCATACTGAAAAATCGCCCACTCATTAAACTGGCAAGCAAATTCGACCTTTTTCTTTTCAATCAGCTCAATTTTTTCAGCTAATAACAAACATTGTCCAGCACAGCCGCCATAGGCACGGACCAGTCCGCCGGTGCCTAATTTAATACCGCCATACCAGCGATTCACCAGTACCAGTACATTGGTTAGCTCATTGCCTTCAATAGTCGCGAGGATCGGTCGGCCAGCAGTACCCGATGGCTCACCATCATCATTAAAGCGTACATGATGACCGATTTTCCAGGCCCAGCATTGATGAGTGGTGGTCGGATCACGATAGACCTCCAGAAAATCCTTCACATCCTGCTCATTTTCTACAGGTGTGGCAAAGGCCTGAAATCGGCTTTTTTTGATGTCTTCCTCAAAACTGACAAGGCTGGCAATGGTAAATGGCATAACTTCAGGCATTCAAATTTCACCTGTGCAGTATACCTGTTTTGATGGGGCAAAGAAAAAGCCTCTCTAAACGAGAGGCTTGATTCAATTTAATTTTATTGATTACTTTTAAATTTAACGTTCACGCAATGCTTCTTTAGCCTTGTTGAATGGCTTGATCAGATAGTCCATTACCGTTTTTGCTCCGGTACGAATATCAACAGAAGCCACCATACCTGGTGTGATGTTAAACTCCTGCCCGGCGGCGTTTCTCAGCTTGTCACTATCGGTACGAATATACACACGATAGTAGAACTGATCCTGTTTGACTTCATCCCGCAAGGTATCTGGCGAAATCACGGTCACTTTACCTTTTAGACCGCCATAAATCGAGTAATCATAGGCAGTAATCTTCACCAGCGCTTCTTGATCAGGACGGATAAAAGCAATATCACGTGGTGAAATTCGGGCTTCAACCAGTAATTTTTCATCCAGAGGCACGATGGTCATCAGCTTGCCATTTTGCGGAACCACGCCACCCAAAGTCATGACATCAATTTCTTTCACCACGCCACGGACTGGGGATTTAAAAATGGTCCGGTTCAAGGTATCTGACTTGCCGCGTACCACCTGTTGCTGGGTTTCCACATCAGTATTGGCTTTGGACAGTTCTTCCCGTGCTTTCACATAATATTGGTTGCGAATATCATTCATCTGGTTACGCAGGTCATTGGCTTCTCGCTTCAACCGTAAAACTTCAACTTCACTGGCTGCCCCTTTAGCCACCAATGGCGCGGTCATTTCCAGTTCCTGTTGTACCAGTACCAATGCCTGTTGCAAACCGGCAAGAGATTCTTCCAGATTGGCACGACGTGACTGATACAGTGCGGTTTCTTCTTTAACCAGTTTCGGATATTTCAGCACTTCTTCAGGGAAAGACAATGGCGTACCACTCACTTCTGCACGTAAACGGGCGGAAGTCGCACGTGAAGCGATTAGTAAGGATTCTGATTCACCGACATTTGATTCAAAGCGGGTTGGATCAAGCTGAGCCAAGACTTGGCCACGTTCTACAATCTCGCCTTCTTTAACATTTAACTTGGTTAGAATGCCGCCCTCCAGAGACTGAATCACCTGTTCTTTGGAAGATGGAATGACTTTACCCGTACCGGTCGAGACCTCTTCCAGTTTAAATAGCCAGGCCCATGTCAATAGAATTAACAAGCCAATGCCCACAATCCAGATAATCAGACTGGATTTAGGTAATGGCGGTTCCTGAAAGCTCACTTTGTTTGAACGCGTTAATGTTTGTGGTTCACTCATGCGCTTGCTCCCACGACCCGTTTAGTTCCTACCTGTGACTGATTTAATATCTGGTCTCGTGGACCATCCATGACAATTTTGCCATCATTGACCACGAGAATACGGTCAACTAACTCCAGTACGGCGCGACGATGCGTTGCCACTACCAGTGTACGATGGGACAGATACCCTTTCAGATGATCAATTAACTGCTTTTCTGAAACATCATCAATCGCTGCAGTTGGCTCATCTAACAACAAAATTTTAGGCTGGCGGATCAGGAGTCGTGCGAGTAATAAGGCTTGACGCTGTCCACCCGAGAAGCCCACTCCACCTTCCAGAATGATATGATCCAGACCTTCTTTTTTCTCTTGAACAAAGTTAAGTGCACCAGTGATTTGTAAGGCTTCCAGAATCTGTTGATCCGTAGCGAGCAGTGCACCCAAAGTCAGGTTTTCACGAATACTACCGTAAAAGAGTTGTGAATTCTGATTGAGCAGGCCCATATCACGGCGTACATCTGAAGGATCGATCAGAGTCAGATCAATACCATCAAGCTTCACCTTACCTTGTGCTGGGGTTTGCATGCCCGACAACAATTGCAATAGAGTCGACTTACCTGCACCGTTACGACCCAGAATTGCTATTTTTTCACCGGGCTTGATTTCGAGTTTTGGAATGACCAGACTCGGTTTGGGATCATCATCGCCATATTTGAACACCACGCCACTCAGCTCATAATGACCATCCAATACAGGACGGTGAATCAGATGTGAATAATCCGGCTGATCCACCGGTTTTTTCATTAACTCATCCAGACCGCCTTTAGCAACTTTGGCTTGCTGTAAACGGCCCAAGACACCGGTAATTTGTGAAATAGGTGCCAGCATCCGTGATGATAAAATCGAACAGGCAACTAAAGCACCTGTCTTCATCTCACCATCCATTACTGCAAATGCACCCACCAAGACCACAATAGCAAAGGTGAGTCCCTGAATTTTTTGAGTCCATGCTGTCATTAAGCCAACAATTTTACGTTGTTGCATGCTGACATCAGCAGAGACTTCATTCATATGATTCCATTGGTTCTGGAAGCGGGTTTCAGCTCTTAACAGCTTGATATCTTCAATCCCTTGTACGGCTTCCACTAATAAAGCATTACGGATTACAGATTCACGCATTCCTAACTGTGCCAACTTGGCCAGTTTTTTCTGCGCCAGAATTCCCGGAAGAATCATGAGTGGTACTACCAGTAGCATGACCCAGAACAGGTTGCCGCCAATAATCCAGAAGATTCCCAGGAACAGGAAGAAGAATGGTAAATCTGCAATTGCCGTCACGGTAGTGGAAGTGACCAGTTCACGCACACCTTCGAGTTCACGAATCTGTGAAATAAACGTTCCGGTCGATTTGGAACGCTCACTGTTTTTAATTCTTAAGGAATGCCCAAATACCCGGTCAGATATTTTCAAGTCAGCCCGTTTACCAATAATGTCTGAAAGATAAATACGGGAGACTCGTAATACAAACTCGAAAATAGCTGCAATCAGTACACCACCGGCCAACACCCATAAAGTAGGAATCGATTGTGAAGGAATGACACGGTCATAAACGTTCATCGAGAAGACAATCGTTGCCAAAGCCAGAATATTGGCGATTAAAGAGGCAAACATCACATCGATATAGCGTTTCCAGTCTTTCAGAACAATTGACCAGAACCAGTTTTTCTCAAAGGGTTTAATATATTCGTCGACACGCGCATCCGGTACAGAAGACTCTGGTCGCAGGATGTAAATATGCTTCGCACCTGTTTCTAACTGCCCGATGGTAAAACTTTGCGATAAACCAGCATCTCCACTCAGTTGTACACTGACATTACCTTGTGTGTCGATACGTTCAATAACACCAACATCTCCGCTATCAAATTCAACCAATAAGGGCAAACGCCAGGGATTCAGCAAACTGCTATCAAATTTATTTTTACGGACATTCAATCCTATCTGACGGCTAACAATCTTAAGCATTTCATCAATGTCATGATGCTGGTTCCAGTCCAGTTGCAGACGAATCCGTTCCTCAGATGGTTCAATCCGATAATGCTTGGCAATATTCAAAACTGCCTGAAGCCACGGCTGATAATTTATTATAGTACTCATGGCTGAACTTCAAACCCCTGAATGGAAATACGGTTAAGCGCGTAAATATCCCGTGTACGGCCTGTTACCTGAATGTATTGCACAATCGCCGAATAGATGTCATAGCGCGCTGATTCAATTTCCTGTGCTGCGCTGTGAATCGCCTGTTCTGCATTCAATAAATCCACTACTGTCCGAGTGCCCAATTTATATTGTTCTTGATATAGCTCTTTGGTTCGTACCGTAGTTTCACGGCGCTGAGCCAGGACATTCATTTGTCTTTGTTTATTTTCAATCTGTTCCCGGATTAAGCGAACCTGATCCAGCACATCCAGATAGACAGTATTCACCTGTGCGCGTGCAGCCTCTTCAGCATAACTGGCAGCACGTGCCTGAGACCGAACAGCGCCCCCCTGATAAAAATTACTGCTAGCTTCAATCATAATTGAATTATAAAAGCCATCATCTTCATTATTATTTGGATTTCGACCATTGACTGCCTGACTTAAGCTACTTTTCAGATTAATGGTCGGATAACGGCTTAAACGTGCCTGATCTTTTTGCAATCGAGCTACATCTACCCCTGAATGTGCCAAGATCATGCTTGGAATCTGGGTAAATTCAGGATCCTGATAAAGATCAGCCTGGGTCACGATACGATCTGAAATTTCCCATTGGATTGCAGAGACATCAAATCCCAATAAAGTTCGTAGACGTTGCTGATATTGTCTTAACTGGGTCTGTTGCACGATCAGGTTAGATTGTGCAGCTTCCAGATTCGACTGCGCCTGAACCGGATCGGCCTGTGTGCTAATCCCGGCGCGGGCACGTAAATTGGCAATTTCTGCAATGCGTGCGATGCCCTGAATCTGCTGTTCGGCAATCTTGGTAATTTCCTGATAGCGCTTAATATTGACGATGGCATCCGCTACTTCCAGTGCCACCTGATCCAGACTCACCAATACTCTTGCCTGTTCTTCTGCCAATCTCGCCTCTTCAACACTGACATTGGTTTTAATCTTGCCAAAGTCATATAGCATCTGGGTTGCATTCAGAGAAACCACCTGACGTCCACGTTCACCTGAGGTCAAATCTCCGGTACCTACACCGCCAGATAACTGCGGATAATAGGCTGCTTTGGCCACATCAATATTGGCGGCCTGTGCAGATAAAGACGAAATACTCTGGGCAATTTCCGGACGACGCTGAACTGCTGTATGAACCGCCTCAATCAGACTCATTTTTGCAGGAATACCAGCATTTATAGGTCGAATTGAAGATTGTCCCTGCTACGGCCGACTAATCTGTGGCAGTTCGGCTACTTTTGAGGTATCCAGTGAGTACTGACTCAGTGAGCTAATATCAATCGTCTGCGCTGATCGCGTTGGCTCTGGAGCAATCAGTTTTCCTAACCCACTTTTAATATTATTAAAATAATTCTGTGAATTTTCTGCATGTACGAATGGCACAGATAAAGGCAAAAGAAGAATGATCCATATTCCCTTATTTTTATCTATTATCCCCTGAATATTTTTTAAGTGCTGCACCCTAAATTGCATAATAATGAATGTTTCGTGTTTTAGCCTAACAATATATCAAATCATACAAAAAGATAGCTTTTTCGTCTTAAGTTAAGTAAAAAAAACCCGCATTTGACGACTAAAGTCTTAATGCGGGTTTTTCTGATAATGAAAATTTTCTATACAGTAAAGTCATCACCCAGATAAACTTTACGTACCGTTTCATTGGCCAGAATTTCTTGTGCCGTGCCTTCAGCAATAACTGAACCTTCGCTGACAATATAGGCATGTTCACAGATGGCCAAAGTTTCACGAACGTTATGATCGGTAATCAATACCCCAATTCCACGATCTTTCAGCGTCGTAATAATATCTTTAATATCACCCACGGAAATCGGGTCAACCCCGGCAAAAGGTTCATCCAGTAACATGAATTTTGGGTCGGCCGCCAACGCACGGGCAATTTCAGCACGACGACGTTCACCACCCGACACGCTCATACCCAATGAATCTTTAATATGGGTAATTTTAAAGTCTGCTAGTAATTCGGCTAAACGTTGTTGACGCTGAGCTTTGCTTAAATCCTTACGGGTTTCCAGAATCGCCATAATATTTTCAGAAATGGTTAGTTTTCTAAAAATAGAAGCTTCCTGCGGTAAATAGCCAATACCTTTACGCGCACGTTCATGCATTGCCAAGTCAGATAAATCGAGACCATCCAGATGGATCTCACCCTTGTCCATACGCACCAGACCCACCACCATATAGAAACTGGTAGTTTTACCTGCACCATTAGGCCCTAAAAGCCCAACAATCTGCCCACTTTCCATACTGAAGGAAACGTCCTTGACTACCCAGCGTTTACTATAATTTTTCGCCAGATGCTTAATGGTTAAAGTTTGAACCTGATGCGTCTGTGCCATTAATCACGTGCTCCCGGAAAGGATTTCGAAGATGAAGGCGGAATCACGATTTGTACACGACCTGCTGCTGAACCGGTTTTATTTGGTGTACCTGTTGCTTCAATATCGCCTTTATTCATGCTGTATTTCAGTGTATTACCACGGATACTAGCGCCATCTTGCTGCAAGTAGGCATTTCCAGATAGGGTAATAATCCCGGTTTCCGCATTATAGACAATTTTCTGTGCCTGACCTTTGGCCAAACCTTTGGCAGGATCAACTTTCTGCTGAAATTGAGCCGGGCTACCTGTTGCCGTAATCAGGCTGATCTGTTTTTTATTATTCAGATTCGCCACAATCGAATTGGCCTGCAATTTCATGGTGCCCTGTTCAATAATGACATTACCTGAATAAGTCGTGACTCCAGTACGCTCATTAAAAGTCGCACGGTCAGCTAATAAGGTAATCGGCTGATTACGGTCAGATGGCAATGCAAACGCAGTGGCTGAACCCAATGCAACCAGACTTAACAACGCAGCGCGCTTAAGGAAAGTTTTCATCATTTTAGCTCTAGGAATTTGGTTCATACTTTCCTCGAATATTAAAGAATTCGTATTGACCATCATTAAGATTGGCTTTTAGGCCCTGACTGATAAATTCAGCCTGTGGAGATTCAACAATGACAGTTTTATCGGTTTCAATTTCACGTGTTTTCGGAAAAGCGGTCAGCTCCTCGGTACGGAACTGCATTTTTCCATTTTGCATGATCTTGGTCGCCAGCACTTCTTGAGAAAGTACAACTTTTGTATTGTCATCATAACCATTGCCCTGTTTGGCGAAGAATGTCGCATCAATCTGACCGTCTTTATAGGTCGTTGCTTGCAGATTTTTGAGACTTGAAGTCTCTAGCTGCAGGTTTTGTTCAAGCTGGTCGACCTGGGCACGAACAGACAACATGCCCTTTTCATCAGTTTGGGTTAAGTTAATATTATTCGCAGAATAGGTCATGCTACGTGCAGAATCAGTCTGCAACTTGTTGCCTTTACCGCTGTAATAGTAATAACCACCACTTATTGCGGCAATGATAATAGCCGTAAGATATAAAACTCTAGTGTCCATAAGCGGTGTATTTAATCCAGGATGTATGACTTATTAATAAGGCGCACGAGTATATTTTTCAAGTAACTCTTGGTACTTACCTTTGGACATCAGTAACATGTCACAAATCTCGCGTACCGCACCACGACCACCATAGGCTTGCGTTACCAGATCAGCACGACGACGCACTTCAACATGGCCGTTTGGAACAGTCACTTTCATGCCTGCAATCGCGAAGGCAGACAGATCAGGCCAGTCATCACCCATGTATAAACAGTCTTCAGGATCGATATTGAGCTGAGTACAAGCTTCACGCAAAGCAGTCCCTTTATCTTCGCGGCCCTGATAAACCAGATCTACACCTAAATCCGACATACGTTTCTGTACGATATTGCTTTGACGCCCAGTGATAATGATCACTTTGATTCCGGCTTGCTGTACCAGTTTCATACCCAGACCATCACGGATATCAAAAGACTTGATCTCATCGCCCGTGTTGGTCAATGTGACAAAACCGTCGCTTAAAATACCATCTACATCAAGTACCAGTGCCTCAATATGACGTGCCTGCTCTAATAATACATAAGATGCCATTTATTAATTTACCCCAGCCTGAATCAGGTCATGCATACTAATTACACCAATGACTTTATTGGCATCATCAACCACTACAAATTGATTAATTTTACGTTCGTTCATTTTTTCCAGTGCAACGACAGCACGTGCTTCCTGAGAAATTGTCAGCGGATTTTTGGTCATTACTTCCTGAATCGGTAAATTGACATCAAAACCTTGCTGTTTGTCGATCAGGCGGCGTAAGTCACCATCAGTGAAAATACCCAGCAGAAGGTCATTTTGATCCACAATTGTGGTTAAACCTAGGCGTTTATTTGAAATCTCGTATAAAACTTGATTCATTGGTGTATCTGGTGACACTTTTGGCAATTCCGAACCAGTGTGCATTAAGTGTTTTACATGCAGCAATAAGCGTTTACCCAAGGCACCCGCTGGATGTGACAAGGCAAAATCGTCAGCAGTAAAACCTCGTGCATCTAAAAGAGCGACAGCCAGTGCATCACCCAGCGCTAAAGTTGCTGTTGTACTCGAAGTCGGTGCCAGGCCAAGTGGACAGGCTTCCTGAAGATGACCTAGAGTTAAAGCCACATCAGCATTTTGTGGCATTGGGCCTTTGGCATCCCCACTAATGGTAATTAAGGGAATTTCCAGACGCTTGATCAGAGGCATCAGCATCATGATTTCATCGCTTTTGCCTGAGTTTGAAATGGCAATCAGTACATCACCCGGTACCAGCATCCCAAGATCACCATGCCCTGCCTCGCCCGGGTGCATGAAGAATGAAGGCGTACCCGTAGATGCAAAAGTTGCCGCCATCTTACGGCCAATATGCCCGGATTTCCCCATCCCGGTAATCACCAGACGACCTTTGCACTGTAGGATAATTTCACATGCCTGACTAAAACGCTCATCAATCTGCGTGGCTAAAATCTGTAATGCTTGTTCTTCGATACGCAAGGTTTCAAGTGCAACTTTCTGGAAGTCTATTTGATTTGGCATATTTGGTGGGTTCAAAGTAGGTTTACCTTAACTCTATATAGAGTTGACTCAGTCTAGCAAAAAATAATTTTCGCAATTTTATCATATCTATGCAAATGTCAGGTTTCAAAATGTAGAGCTTTTCATAAAACTTAAACAGAATGTTTAGAAATTTCCCTGACCAAAAGCTCTTCATTATTCAGAATTTCATTATGTTAATCAGTTCTGATTTTCCTTTTTATTTTGCGTAGGCAATAAAAAACCCCAATCTTTCGATCAGGGTTTTTTGAATTTTGGAGCGGGAAACGAGACTCGAACTCGCGACCCCAACCTTGGCAAGGTTGTGCTCTACCAACTGAGCTATTCCCGCAATATGGGAGTGAATTATAGAGAGTTTCTGCTAACTGTCAACTCTCTATTGATTCAACTGTCGAATTAATCAGCACGACGCCATACAGTTCCTTGACGGGTATCTTCCAGCACCACTCCTTGGTCTAATAAAGACTGGCGGATTTCATCGGCACGAGCAAAGTTTTTCTCTTTTTTGGCATCTTTACGTTGCTGGATCAGATCTTCAATCTGCTCTTCAGACAAGCCTAAAGCTTCCTGACCAATATCAGACTTCAAGAATTCATCGACATTGTGCTGTACCAGACCCAGAATATTGGTGAGATGGCGCAGAGTAGAATAATAAACTGTAGCCTGTTCCTGATTCTGGTCTTTTACTGCACGGTTCAGCTCTTTATTCAGTTCAAACAACACAGCAATGGCTTCTGGCGTATTGAAGTCATCACGCATGGCTGTATTGAAACGCTCAACAAAGCTTTGATCTAAAGTTTCAACAACCTGCTCACCATATACCGCTTGATAAGCTTTAAAAGAATGATAGAAACGCATCAGCGTATTTTTCGCTTCTTTTAAAGCTACATCTGAATAGTTCACCGGGCTGCGGTAGTGTGAAGATACGATAAAGTAACGCACCACTTCTGGATGGAATTTTTCAATCACATCACGGATAGTGAAGAAGTTACCCAAAGACTTCGACATCTTTTCACCATCGACATTGATGAAGCCAGCATGCATCCAGTAGTTCACATACTGCTCACCTGTCGCTGCTTCAGATTGTGCAATCTCGTTTTCATGATGCGGGAAGCTTAAGTCAGCACCACCACCATGAATATCAAAATGATTGCCCAGGCAGCAGGTTGACATCGCAGAACATTCAATATGCCATCCTGGACGACCATTGCCCCATGGTGAAGCCCAAGAAGGTTCATTTTCTTTGGCATGTTTCCAAAGTACAAAGTCAAATGGGTGTTTTTTCTCAACTTCGACGTCTACACGTTCAGAAGCGCCTGCCTGCATATCTTCCAGTTTACGGCCTGAAAGGCGGCCGTATTTGGCAAATTTTTCAACTTCGAAATAAACATCGCCATTATTTGCCGGATATGCAGTCCCTTTTTCCACTAGCGTACCAATCATGTTTTGCATTTGATTGATGTAATCGGTGGCTTTTGGTGCTTCATCCGGTGCAAGACAGCCTAACTTGGCAAAGTCTTCATTCATGGCATCAATAAAACGGCTGGTCAGTGATGAAATGCTTTCCCCATTTTCATTGGCACGTTTAATAATCTTGTCGTCAATGTCGGTGATATTACGTACGTATTTTACTTTCCAGCCCTGGCTACGCAGGAAGCGGATAATATAGTCAAATGCAACCACCGTGCGTGCATGTCCAATATGACAGTAGTCATAGACCGTCATCCCACAGACATACAGATCAATCTGACCTTCTTTACGAGGCACAAATTCTACTTTTTTACGTTGCTCTGAGTTATATAGAACAAATGGTTGCATAGGTCTTCTAGAATGCTTTTACAAATGATGGTTCATCTTAACCTAAGCATTATTTTTCATAAAGTTTTAAGAAAAGTTTTCAAGACTTTTTCTGCAGTTATTTTTTATTACATAGACAGATCATGCATGGAACGTAAGAGCCTTAAATTGCAATTTGCAGTATGAGTAAAGAAATTAAGGACTTTCAGAAATAAAGTCCATAATGATCTACTAAATACCACCTGTAAAACCATCAGCATGATCCGTGAAAGCTACACCTGATTATTGAAAAATCATAATTCAGTAATTAAAAAAAGCCCTCTATCTTAAGAGTAATGCCAGTCAGTTAAGCAAATTTTAGTAAAATGTAGTAAAAATGAGTGTATGTAAATACGCTCATTTTTTTATGTCTTTATCTGAACATTTAGAATCCACTCTTGAACATTCTCTCCCATCA
>NZ_VOZD01000032.1:0-38038 GCF_013419915.1 Acinetobacter sp. YH12043 | reverse complement strand
GCCAGGCCTCAGCATTTTATTATGGTGATCCCCTGGGCGAAATGCGCCTGGTAAGCAGAGTTTTTGAAATGTAAGGCCTTTGAATAAGACAAAAGGCTGCCTCATCGCTAACTTTGCAACAGTGCCAGTTTTATTACGAACGTGTTTTGGGTGGACAACGGAAAACATATTTCATCGAAAGACCAAAAAAAGAAAAAACACTTCCTGTTGTGATGAGTGAAGAAGAAACCATTCGGGTACTACGCGCTATTGAAAACGTGAAACACAAGGCTATTCTGATGACTATTTATTCGGCAGGTTTGCGCATTTCTGAATGTATAAACCTGAAAATAAAAGACATTGACTCCAAGCGCATGCAAATTCGTATAGAACAGTCAAAAGGAAAAAGAGATCGTTATACCATTTTATCTGAGAAAACATTAATTATTTTAAGAACATACTTTATGGAATATAAACCAAAAGATTATTTATTTGAAGGTCAAAAAGGTGGCGCATACTCAAGCCGAAGTATTCAAAACATTTTTAAAGCAGCTGTTTTAAAAGCAAAGATTCAAAAGGAAGTTACTGTACATACCTTACGACATAGCTTTGCAACGCATTTGCTTGAGAATGGTACGAGTTTACGTTATATTCAATCGTTGTTAGGTCATTCAAGCAGTAAAACAACTGAGGTTTATACACATATTACCACCAAGGGAATGGAACAATTAAAAAGTCCGATGGATTTGTTAGATATATAGAAAGGATTTGTATATTTGAGCAAAACTTAACAAAAAGCACTATGAATATAAATCCTTTTGAGAGAGTAGAAACGAACGGTAAACGGTTGAAAACGGATTTGTCACTGATAATGAAAGGTTTAGCAAAATAAGATATAGTGGATATATACGCCATTTGGCGTATAGCCACTTGTTATGTGCCATTTTTGAATGACAATGCGAATAGATACGGACAAACAAATGAATTTACTTAGTGATAAGAACGTTGCAATAATTGGTGGTGGACCCGTTGGACTGACTATGGCAAAATTATTACAGCAAAACGGCATAGACGTTTCAGTTTACGAAAGAGACAACGACCGAGAGGCAAGAATTTTTGGTGGAACCCTTGACCTACACAAAGGTTCAGGTCAGGAAGCAATGAAAAAAGCGGGATTGTTACAAACTTATTATGACTTAGCCTTACCAATGGGTGTAAATATTGCTGATGAAAAAGGCAATATTTTATCCACAAAAAATGTAAAGCCCGAAAATCGATTTGACAATCCTGAAATAAACAGAAATGACTTAAGGGCTATCTTGTTGAATAGTTTAGAAAACGACACGGTTATTTGGGATAGAAAACTTGTTATGCTTGAACCTGGTAAGAAGAAGTGGACACTAACTTTTGAGAATAAACCGAGTGAAACAGCAGATTTGGTTATTCTTGCCAATGGTGGAATGTCGAAAATAAGGAGCTTTGTTACCGACACGCAAGTTGAAGAAACCGGTACTTTCAACATCCAAGCTGATATTCTTCAACCGGAAATAAACTGTCCCGGATTTTTTCAGCTATGCAACGGCAACCGATTAATGGCGGGACATCAGGGCATTTTATTGTTTGCCAATCCCAATAATAATGGTGCATTGTATTTAGGAATTAGTTTTAAAACGCCCGATGAATGGAAAAATAAAATTCCCTTAGATTTTCAGGACAGAAACAGCGTTGCCGATTTTTTATTGAAAAGATTTTCCAAATGGAGTGAAGTTTACAAACAATTAATACGTTCGGTATCAACATTTCAATGCTTGCCCACAAGGAAATTTCCTTTGAACAATGATTGGAAAAGTAACCGTCCATTACCCATAACAATGATTGGCGATGCTGCTCATTTGATGTCGCCTTTTGCAGGACAGGGTGTAAATACGGGATTATTGGATGCTTTGATATTGTCTGAAAACCTTACAAACGGAGAATTTACAAGTATTGAAAATGCCATCGAAAACTACGAACAACAAATGTTTGTTTATGCAAAAGATACGCAGGACGAATCGACAGAAAACGAAACCGAAATGTTTAGTCCCAATTTTTCGTTTCAAAAATTATTGAATCTATAAACAGTAAGAAAAAACGGCTACTAACAAGCAGTTTTGCAATAGTGGGGCAGAAGTGCAAAATTGAACTTGTGTGCTTCTATCAACTTTTGTACATTAGCTGCCAGTTTAAGATGGGTGCATTTGAGTATGCCCAAAGGAGCCCGCAAGTATGCGCAGGACGAAGCCAGTAGCCGCGCCGATGGTGGCGCGGGTCTATCTGCGCGTCAGCACCGACGCGCAGGACTTGGAACGCCAAGAGGCGATCACTACGGCCGCGAAGGCCGCCGGCTACTACGTCGCCGGCATCTACCGTGAGAAGGCATCCGGCGCACGCGCCGACCGGCCTGAGCTGCTGCGCATGATCGGCGACCTACAGCCCGGCGAGGTGGTCATTGCCGAGAAGATCGACCGCATCAGCCGCCTACCTTTGCCCGAGGCCGAGCGCCTGGTGGCCTCGATACAGGCCAAAGGCGCACGCCTGGCCGTCCCTGGCGTGGTCGATCTATCCGACCTGGCGGCCGAGGCCCAGGGCGTCGCCAAGATCGTGCTGGAAGCCGTGCAGATCATGCTTTTTCGCCTGGCCTTGCAGATGGCCCGCGACGACTACGAGGACAGGCGCGAACGCCAGCGCCAAGGCATTGAGTTGGCCCGCCAGGCCGGGCGGTACAAGGGCCGCCGTGCTGATCCGAAGCGCCGCGCCCAAGTTGTCGCGCTGCGCAAGTCCGGCTACAGCATCAACAAGACCGCCGAGCTGGCCGGGTACAGTGCGGCCCAGGTGAAACGGATATGGGCCGAGGTCAGCCAGGCCGAAGCGAAGCAGCACGGCGCGTTCGTGGAGGACGCATTGACGGAAGCCGATGCCCTGGCCGCTGTCGGCCAGGATGAGCGCCAGGAGGAAAGGGCATGAAGAAGCCGAACCAAGACGACGAGCCGTTTTTCATCACCGAGGAGATTGCGGCCGAAATGATCGCCGGCGGCTATGAGTTCGAGCTGCCGCCCATTCCTTGCACCATCCGCCTACGCGACGTGCTGGAGCGCATGACCGATGCTGAGCTAGCATTGCAGCCGGGCGAGATCGCCGACCAGGAGCGTGAACGCTGCCGGCGCAAGCCGTGTTCAACCTCATGATCTGGTCATGGTATTTTTCATGGCACTGAGCCTGATAGTTCTTGCAAATTGTTGTCACTAAAGGGTTTTGTGTGCTTGTTTACAATCGAGTGGGAGTGACGGGCACTGGCTGGCAATGTCTAGCAACGGCAGGCATTTCGGCTGAGGGTAAAAGAACTTTCCGCTAAGCGATAGACTGTATGTAAACACAGTATTGCAAGGACGCGGAACATGCCTCATGTGGCGGCCAGGACGGCCAGCCGGGATCGGGATACTGGTCGTTACCAGAGCCACCGACCCGAGCAAACCCTTCTCTATCAGATCGTTGACGAGTATTACCCGGCATTCGCTGCGCTTATGGCAGAGCAGGGAAAGGAATTGCCGGGCTATGTGCAACGGGAATTTGAAGAATTTCTCCAATGCGGGCGGCTGGAGCATGGCTTTCTACGGGTTCGCTGCGAGTCTTGCCACGCCGAGCACCTGGTCGCTTTCAGCTGTAAGCGTCGCGGTTTCTGCCCGAGCTGTGGGGCGCGGCGGATGGCCGAAAGTGCCGCCTTGCTGGTTGATGAAGTACTGCCTGAACAACCCATGCGTCAGTGGGTGTTGAGCTTCCCGTTTCAGCTGCGTTTCCTGTTTGCCAGCCGGCCCGAGATCATGGGGTGGGTGCTGGGCATCGTTTACCGCGTCATTGCCACGCACCTGGTCAAGAAAGCGGGCCATACCCACCAAGTGGCCAAGACGGGCGCGGTCACCCTGATCCAGCGTTTTGGATCGGCGCTCAATCTGAATGTTCACTTCCACATGCTGTTTCTCGACGGTGTGTATGTCGAGCAATCCCACGGCTCAGCGCGTTTCCGCTGGGTCAAGGCGCCGACCAGCCCAGAGCTCACCCAGCTGACGCACACCATCGCCCACCGGGTGGGTCGCTATCTGGAACGGCAAGGCCTGCTGGAACGGGATGTCGAAAACAGCTATCTGGCCTCGGATGCGGTGGATGACGACCCGATGACACCCCTGCTGGGGCACTCGATCACTTACCGTATCGCTGTCGGTTCACAGGCGGGGCGAAAGGTGTTCACTTTGCAAACTCTGCCGACCAGTGGTGATCCGTTCGGTGACGGGATTGGCAAGGTAGCCGGGTCCAGCCTGCACGCCGGCGTGGCGGCCAGGGCCGATGAACGCAAGAAGCTCGAACGGCTGTGCCGGTACATCAGCCGCCCGGCGGTATCCGAGAAGCGGCTGTCGTTAACACGAGGCGGCAACGTGCGCTACCAGCTCAAGACGCCGTACCGGGACGGCACCACGCACGTCATTTTCGAACCATTGGATTTCATTGCAAGGCTGGCCGCCCTGGTACCGAAGCCCAGAGTCAACCTAACCCGCTTCCACGGGGTGTTCGCACCCAACAGTCGGCACCGGGCGTTGGTCACGCCGGCAAAACGGGGCAGGGGCAACAAGGTCAGGGTGGCTGATGAACCGGCAACACCAGCACAACGGCGAGCGTCGATGACATGGGCGCAACGGCTCAAGCGTGTTTTCAATATCGACATCGAGACCTGCAGCGGCTGCGGCGGCGCCATGAAAGTCATCGCCTGCATTGAAGACCCTATAGTGATCAAGCAGATCCTTGATCACCTGAAGCACAAAGCCGAAACCAGCGGGACCAGGGCGTTACCCGAAAGCCGGGCGCCACCGGCTGAGCTGCTCCTGGGTCTGTTTGACTGACGAGCCTGAAGGCCAACGATACCAATCAAAATGCTGCGTTCACAGCGCCGCGGCAGGGATCCGCCGTGCTGGTTGTCGGAAAAGGAGCCGCTAGTGGGAAAGAGGAGGGTAAATTTTCAGCGTTGCTGGCTCCCCGTCAGCCGGATTGGGTTGCATCGCAGGGGTGTCGAAAGAGTCAACTGCGGTCCAAAGCTGTTGGACTTGGGTGAAAAGGGCGTTTATTCTTCCTATACGTGAACCGCATCCTACGGAATGAGTAACCCTTGCCCTATTGTGAGTAGAACGTCGTATAATTCAAACGAAAGCAGTTAATAGGTATGAAATATCACAGCACAAAAGAGCGACAGGACATGTTTAGATGATGTTATTATAAAATAATAACATCATGGATGAATAAAAAATAATTTTCTATCTTTACAACTATGTTATACTTCTATGATAAGGCTATGATGGCAAAGCCTTGGTTTTCCTAATCAAATAGTCGCCGAGATGGCTTCAATGCGACAGTAGGTCTACTGTCTCACAATTAATTCATGTATCAGATTTTTGTTCCCTGATGGGAAGTGTTATCCATACGAAAAGAATATGGGTAAAGTGTTACACCTGTATATGACATTCAGAATGTCCTGTCGGGGGAACTGGTACCAATTTAATAAAAGAAAACAGTATAGAAATGACAATCGAAGATATGCAAACATTAGCCCTAGAGCATGGGCTGAGAATTTCGGAAGAGATGAGCGTCAATGAGATGGGCATCGACTTTAGAGTTGCCTTTGTAAAGGAAGTAAACGGTGAGAACTGGGTACTCCGTATACCTCGAAGAAGCGATATGCTTGAACAAATCGAAAATGAAAGTAGAATATTGGATTTAGCCAAAAGAAACCTGTCGATCAATGTCCCTGATTGGAAAATTGTATCGGAGCGCCTAATAGCCTACCCTTTACTGGAGGATGCGCCTGCTCTGACATTCGATGCGATAACACATGAGGTTTCTTGGAACATAGATCGCGATAGCATAGCTTATGTGGAGTCTCTGGCAAAATCATTGGCCGAATTACATCGTATTACAGCTGACGATGTGAGAAAGAGCAACTTGAAAATAATGACTCCAAGTGAATTGAGGACCGAAATAGCTGACCGTATCCACTTGGTGAAATCTGAGATAGGTATCAGCGAGCCGTTGGAAAACAGATACCGTAGATGGTTGGACAATGACCCTTTGTGGCCTGAATTCACTTGTTTCATCCATGGCGATCTCTATGCAGGGCATGTCTTAACCTCGAAGGAAGGTAAGACCTCTGGTATCATAGATTGGTCTACTGCGCATATGGGTGATCCTGCACTGGACTTTTCTGGTCACGTATCGGTTTTTGGAGAGGATAGCCTGAAGAGTTTGATAACGGAGTATGCTAAACAAGGCGGAACGATATGGGATAGGCTCTACGAACAATCTATAGAGAGGGCTGCTGCAGCTCCATTAGCATATGGCGCTTTTGCGGTAGAGTGCAACGACGATAATCATATCAATGCCGCCAGAGCAGCCTTAGGTATTGTTCAATAAAATGATGTGAGGATACTTTTTTAAATGCTAAAATAGGAGTTCGATTGGTGCCACTTAAGAGTATCATTGATTTCTATTTTAGCCAGTATCCTCCACTTTTAGGAGCTCCTCGAAACTCGATTTTATGATCATCTCTTAAGATTTTGAGCCACCGCTCTACTATCTTGACAGGAACTAATAGCTCGTTTACTAAAAATGGTGCACGCTTTCCTGGATTAGTTCTTATCTGATTAAATAGTAGATTTACTCCCTCACTTACTCCCTCATTAGATTCGAAAAGTAGCTTTGATGAGACAATAACTCGAAAACCGTGCTGGAAATTTTCAAAGACAGGGGGACGCAGACCATAGGATGCGAAGCCTTCTTGGATTCGTTTGATGCCTGACCCATATTTTTCAATAAAATGCGCTTCTTTGAACGTGGCAGATATCCTTTTATTGCGCGCCCATGGCGAGTAATCTTCACGAAGAAGCTGATCAATCGTTAAGTTATCAGCTAAACCACCTGGATTGAAAAACTCTATGGAATTGTAATACACCCTGATTATGGAATCGGCAAATTAATTTGGACTTGGGTGAAAAGGGCGTTTATTCTTCCTATTACGTTGTCGGCAGCGGGCCAAAAAGGAATACGTCCATGCCCATCGAGGTGAAACCGGCTGTGAGCGCGGGTTCAAGCATATAGCCCGACAGGCGCGTATCCTTGCCGATCACGACACGATGGCGGTGGTCACCGCGACGAAAGACACGGCCAGCCGCCATGCCGACGCGCAAGGCGGTTTCCGCCGTCATCGCGCCTTCGTTGGCTTTGCCACGAATACCGTCTGTGCCGAAATATTTGCGCACCATAAGGTCGATTATCCTGTCGTCGGGTCGCCCTCAAAGGGGACATGCCTGCTGAACCGCGAATATAGAGAAATATCCCGAATGTGCAGTTAACGAATTCTTGCGGTTTCTTTCAGCGCCGCCAATACCGCCAGCCCGTCGCGCAAGGGGCGCGGCTCGTGTGTGCGGATGAAGTCAGCTCCACCTGCGGCGGCGGCAAGCTCTGCAGCGAGTGTCGCGGCCCCGACATCCCCCGGACCACGGCCTGTGAGCGCGCGCAGAAAGGATTTGCGCGAAACAGACAGAAGCACCGGCAAATCGAAGCGCAGCCGCAATTCATCGAACCGCGCCAGCACCGAGAGCGAGGTTTCGGGAGCAGCCCCCAGAAAAAACCCCATGCCGGGATCAAGGACAAGGCGGTTGCGTTTGATACCGGCACCCGTCAGCGCCGCGATGCGCGCGTCAAAGAACGCCGCAATGTGATCCATGATGTCGCCAGCGGGTGCCTCGCGCCGATCTGCCTGCCCGTCTTGCACCGAATGCATAACGACGAGTTTGGCAGATGATTTCGCCAATTGCGGATAGAACGCAGCGTCTGGAAAACCGCGAATATCATTGAGATAGGCCACACCACGCGACAAGGCATAGGCTTGCGTCGCGGGTTGATAACTGTCGAGCGAGACGGGAATGCCATCTGCCTTGAGCGCGTCCAGCACCGGCGCGATACGCGCGATTTCTGTGTCGGACGAAACAGGCGCGGCGTCGGGATTGCTGGATGCCGGACCGAGGTCGATCACATCTGCCCCCTCGGCCATCAGCTTACGCGCCTGCGCAATGGCTGCGTCTGGCGCCAGATACCGGCCTCCATCGGAGAAACTGTCCGAGGTTATGTTGACGATGCCGAAAATGATGAGCGATTTATTCATGGGGGCTTCTATAATAATCTCTGTACACGACAAAAATAGATAACTCATTGAAATAATGTCACAATAATTGTTTTCTAACGACGAATACTATGACACATCTCAATGAGTTATATCTTATCTTAAACAAATCTCTAAAATGGAACAAGTCACATTTAAAGTGCTTTGCGCTCATCATGCTTGTGATTATTTTAAAGCAAACATGTAATCTTTCTTCTGCATCTAAAGCCTTGCCCATCAAGTGTTTACCACAATCATTTTATCGACGTATGCAGCGCTTCTTTGCAGGTCAGTATTTTGATTATCGTCAAATTTCTCAGTGTCATCACCAGAACGATGGTGATGACTACGGCGATCTGACCCCAAAGGATTCGGCCTCCGCGCAATGCAGGCTCCAGTCGGCAAAAGAGACGGAGCCGATCAGAGAGTAGGCAAAATCGGGACGGGCAACAGGAAAGAGGATGCCGGAGGGCTGCCGGATACTATCGGCGGCAAATAGGATGGATCGCCTGTGCCGTTATCGTGCCGGTCGAGTGCCATCCAGGAAACGATTGGGCGAATCGCCGTCACGCTTCATTTTGCCTGCGAGGTTGAGTAGATTTTTCAGTGCGGAGTTGCGATTGAACGGCGACCAGACGGCTGTAAAGGCAACCGGCTCCGGTTCATCGAGGAAGGGCAGGAAGACGATGCCGGTCGTCGGCAACAATGACGTTGCCTCGCCGACGATAGTGATGCCGAAGCCTTGTCCGACCATAGATAGCAGCGTGTCGCGCCCCACATCAAAGCGCCGGATCGACGGTGCGGGCCAACGCCCGGCAAGGCGCAGCACGATATGGTCATGGACCTGCGGGCCGGTGCCACCATAGCGAACAATGAAAGTCTCGCCGACCAGATCGGACCAAGTGATTGCGGACTGCCCGGCGAGGCGATGCCCATCCGATAGCACGGCCACCAGCGGTTCGGTCCAGATCGGTCGGGTATGGCAGTCGGGCATCTCGGGCTTGCCCGCGACGAACACCACGTCGAGCTGGTCAGCACGAAGCTGCATCACCGCATCGCGGGCTGTGCCTTCGGTGATCTCAACCTCAATGCCCGTATGTTCTTCCCGATAATGACGGATCAGCTCCGTGAGAAAGCTGCGTGGGATTAAGGCATGGATGCCGATGCGAAGCCGGCCGTATTCTCCTTGAGCTGTCATGCCTGCGGTCTTCACTGCGTGATCGAGTTGATCGACACCCGCCGTGACACGCTCCATGAAGTGCCTGCCTGCGTCTGTTAGCCGAACGCCCCGCGCATGGCGCTCAAATAGCAGGACACCAAGGTTATCCTCCAGCGCTTTCACACGCGCGCTGACGCTCGACTGGCTGATACCAAGTGCCTTGGCCGCATGCCGAAAATTCAGATGCTCGGCGACGGCGATGAACTGAACAAGGGAAATGAGCGGTATCCTGCCAGACAGGATACCGACATTCACGAGGTTTCGATGGTTAGTGCGCCGCATCGGAGCGGGCCTGCTACCAGTCGTCGGTTAGACGACTGGCGACTTCTCGGTGGCAGCCCCACGGAGCCGAAGGAGCACCAGCCCCAACGAAACCAGTACCGCCATCGCCGTGGCGTAACAGATCACGGGCCACGCTGTGTCACCGTTTAAAAGTGCCACCGCCAATGTCCCGACAATGCTGACTATCAGGCTTTGAACGCAGAAGTAGAACGCGACCGCTGATCCCGCGATGTCGTCGAACTCTGCCAAAGCGCCGTTCGCGGTAACGGACACCGTGAAGACAATACCGACCGCGACAACCCACATCGGTAGGATGAAGGTGAGGAATGACGGCGAGCCGTAAAGTTCGCCGATCCCCAACAGGACCGCTCCGCAAACAAGCAACGCCATCCCACGCGCCACGCATCCTGCGATGCCCCATCTGGCGACAAAGGACTTCGCGAAACGGGTTGTCACGATCATTACAAGCGCGACAGTGGCGAAGGCAAAGCTGAATCCGATCTCGGAATATTCCGCTTGGCCTATGAGCACACGGGGAGCCGTCGAGAAGAAGACGAAGTAGGTGCCCATACCGGCGCTAAAGCCGACAGTGTAAACCCAAAAAGCCGGACTCGCGAAGATCGGCAAGACAGATCGGCGCGTCTTGACTTGATCCAGAGGGCGGGTTTCGTGCCACCTGAAACCCGCATTTAGGAGTGCGAGCATCGCCAGTATAGCCAAAGTAATGAATATCGCCTGCCATCCCAAGAACTCGCCGATCAATACTCCGGCGATAGGGCCGAGCGCAGGCACGAACGCCAGCATCGAACTGAAAAGGCCGTAGATGACGACACCCTCAGGACGGTTGGCATAAACGTCGCGAACCGTCGCGAACGTCGCCACCAGCATGGCCGACGCGCCCACTGCTTGAAGTAGACGGAAAGCGACAAAGGCCGGTGCAGTTGAAGACCAAGCTGCTCCCAGAGACGCAATGACGAAAGCCGTTGCGCCCGCAAGTAGAATTGGCCGTCGCCCGATTCTGTCTGAGAGCGGACCAAAAATCACCTGGCCCACGCCGAGCATCACCATATAGAGGCTCAACGTGAGTTGGATCATAGCGGGCGTCGTGTTCAGGATGCCGGGCATCGCTGGAACGACAGGGAGATAAATATCCATCGCCAGTGAAGCGAGGATGTCGAAAGGAGCCATCAGCAGCAGTGCTGCCGGCAGCGTATAGGCCCACGCGGGGCGTGTGGTGGTCATGACGAATCAACCCTCGATTAAGGAATACCGGGCGACGTCTGCTCGTCAGCAATCAGATGAGACTAGCCTTACAGAGCGCCGCAACAACAATACTGGTTGTTGCGGCTTACTTGTCTGCTGACTTGGAATTTCCCATCTGATTACTCCACGCTTACGAATATGAATTGCTACATTTTATCCGATTATCTTTTGCTTTGCAATGCGGCATGGGCGCACTCAGCGTTCCAGCCCCCTCTGCCGCCCTAAATGCTTGCTCCAATGCATCGAGCACCATATCTGTATTCATCCGTGTCGATACTTTCCATCCAACAATTGCTCGTGAGAACACATCAATAATAAATGCAGTATAAACCCAGCCTGAATTTGTTTGAATATACGTAAAGTCACTCACCCACAGTTGGTCAGGATGATCAGCAGTAAAATTACGTTTTACCAAGTCATCCGCTCGTTTTTGATCATCTCGGCTACGGGTGGTTTGTTTGTTCTTACCACGCCAAACACCTTTTATACCTAGCTTTTGCATTAATCGAGCAACAGTACAGCGCGCAATAATATAGCCTTCACGTTTCAGTTTTTGCCAGACTTTACGTACACCATACCGACCTGAACTTTCCTTCCAAATTCGTTTAATCTCCTCAGCATGATGCAAGTCATGTAAATCTCGCTTTGCTCGATGTTCTGGATTTTCACAGAGATCTAGAGTCCGGTAATAGGTTGAAGGTGCGATCGGTAAAATTCTACAAATCGCCTCGACTCCGTACAGCTCTTTATTATTATGGATAAAATCCACCATTATTTGTGTGGGCGGTCGAGCTCCGCCTGGGCGAAAAAAGCGGCTGCTTTACGTAGAATTTCATTGGCGCGTTGCAGTTCTTTATTTTCGCGTTCGAGTTGTTTGATACGTTCTTGGTCTGAAAGCTGCTGTACTTTAACTGGATTTTGTTTATCTAAATATTTTTGATACCAAACACGTAGTGTTTCAGGAGTACAACCCTTGCGCAGTATACTGCTCAGGGAGCAATAGCGGTGATCGCAGCCCAATTCGATGGATAATCTTTCTCGGATTCAATCAATAATTGAACCGCTCTTTCTCTGATTTCAGGGGTATATTTTACTTTTTTCATCGGGACATTCTCTCAGAAAGCTTGGTCTCCGACAAACCCGGTACGGTTCAAAAATCTTCCATTGATTTATTTATATCTGTTAAACCAGTCGCATTATGAAATGTAATATAAGTAGAAATTTCAGTATAAATGGTCATGATCTTTTCTAAATTTGAATATCTAAGCGTCTTCATTAATCAACCTTATTGATTATTAGTTTCTTCTTTTAAAGCTCTTTGTACTGTTGCTATCCCTACTTTAAACTTTTCTGCAACACCTCTAAATGTTGAATTTTCTTCAGCCATTGCTTTTCGTATTTCAACATAGTCAACCTTCCGCTTTCTTCCCTTATATAAGCCCTTCGCTTTGGCTTTTGCAATTCCTTCCTTTTGACGCTCACGGATCATGGAGCGTTCAAACTCTGCAAATGCAGCAAGCATCTGAAACATGAGTTTATTTATTGCCGATTGTGCTACATCATGACTGAAGGTCAAATTCTCTTTATGAAAAATAATGGTTATACCACGATCATTCAGACTATTCACAATTTCGTTCAGATCATTTGTATTACGTGCCAGACGATCAATACTATGAACATGCACCGTATCACCTTCACGCAGATAGTCGAGCATTGCATTTAACTGAGGACGTTCACGGCTACCACCGCTTGCCTTTTCAGTAAAGGTCTTATCCAGGCTGATTCCATCTAATTGACGTTCAGTATTTTGTTCAGTTGAACTGACTCGAATATATCCGACCTGATTAGGCATTCTGTACCGTTAGAGTTTAGATAATTAAATACATATTGTACCGAAATTAAATATTAAGTCTATAAATACGGTTTTTGAGTTGCTTTTTAAGACTTTATTTTGTTCCGTTAGGCTATACTCTATAGTTACATAATTCGTGATTTAAAGAGACCTAGAAAAAGAGAAATGGTATTTATTTGAGCTAATCAAAGTTGAGAAACTTTAGAATTCTTGCGTTAGTCAAATTTTAAGCAGCCAAAAGCTATATTTTATGAGGTTTTAGCCAATTCAAAAATTAGATAAACTATACTTTCGCAAGAGGTCTTTTGATTAAATAATAAGCGTGGAACGTGAAAAATCATAAAAAAAGCCCACCTTGGGGAAGATGGGCTATCAACTAGAAACTACAGCATTGATTTCTATAGAGAATTATAACGCTGTTATTCCTAAGTAGTAATGTCCTACCTTAAAACCAAATAGAAATGTCCTATACAGACATTTCCAAGTCAAGCACAGGATTCAGATTTCGTTCTTTGATTACTGTCTTCTGTGCACGTCTGCTTGGCATAGATTGAGAACGATTACGTTTGTTTTGCTGTTCCAATTCTTCATGCTGTTGTTGAATATGATTGAGAACTGCACCTAAACGTTTATTCTCAACAATCTCTCGCTGGTTAAGCTGACTTAATTTATCGAAGATGCTGTAATTGATTTTTCTTCCCTGATATTCAATCGCGACTGTACCATCCGGGTATTCCAGGAACTCAAGATACTTACTAATCAATCTTTGGTTTTCTTCCGTGTTTTCCAGGAGATATACGCATTTATCATAAGTAATCGTCAGGCTATTCGTGACTCTGCGGGGTTCACGCCAGGTAAAAATATCATCTAATTCTTCGGCTGTTTCAGTGACAGTCCGGTGTAGATCCTTGGGATTAAAGGCCATCTTGGCAAACTTCTGATTGAATTGCTCAATGAAGCAGGGTAGCCAGGCATTCGCTTGTTCAATCGAACAGATGCCTTCCAGGCGCATTTCTTTGATCAGACGGTCCTGAAGCGTTCTATTGGCTCGTTCTACACGGCCTTTGGCCTGTGGTGAATTAGCGAAGATAATATCGATATTCAGGGTGCTGAGTACGCGCCCAAATTGCGTAATCTTGGTGTCTTTCTTGCTGCTTTGATTCACCCTGAAGACTGAATGTTTATCGCTGTAGAAGGCTAAAGGCTTACCATGCTGCTCAACATACAAACGTGTTGAAATCATATAGTCAAAGGCTGATTCTGACTCACAGAAGCGTAAGTGCTGCAATTTTCCTGTGGCGTCATCGATAAACACCAATAGACAGCATTTAGGGGCTCTTCCTTCAAACCAGTCATGATGTGAGCCATCAATTTGGATCAGTTCACCATAACAGTCCCGGTTATAACGAGGCTGATATGGGCGTTTCAGGCGTTTGGAGCGAGGAATCCATAAATCGGCTGCAATCATCCAGGAACGCAGGGTTTCCACTGAAATATCGAATCCATGAATGGTAGTCAGCTTTTCATGCGCTAAAGTGGGTCCGAAACCATGGAATTGCTCAGCAACCATATTGAGGCACTTGAGCCTGAGTTCTTCAGGAAGCCTGGAATTGCTGGTTTGACCACGACCGGCATGGGCTAATGCAGCTGGGCCTTGAGCTTTGTATTTTTGCAGTAAACGCCTGATCTGACGTTCTGAAATATGAAGTAGCTGAGCAGCCTGGGATTGAGTTATGCGTTGATCGCAGATTTCCTGCACGACCGACAATCGTTTAAGTTCTTTATCCGACATAGACACCAACATATCAAACCGTCCGCTTCGATAATCGCAAAAGCGCATATTCTAAAAGCGGACATTTTTACTTTGGAGAAACCGGACATTTCTATTTTGGAGTTACAAACGCATTTCGTATAAGGTGTATTATGTTAATTTTAGATTTTTTAAAAAATTAGGGCATCCATGAATCCTTTAGAATTCTACTGTTTAATATTGAAAAATATGGATAAAAACCTGGCTAAGAAACTAGGTAAAATTGAGAAAAAATATACTAATGTTCCATTTAAAAATGATGAAATAGCTAAAGTTAAAATTAAATCCGAATTTGCTTCAGAAATGGGGTTTTTCGTACTTAATTCAGCAACTTCTTTAGCTGTAGATGAAGAAAACTATAATTTTGCATACTGCTTAAAAATCTTAGAACTATATCCAATTAAGAATAACGATTTTTTTTATTGGAATGAGCATATAAAGCTATTTTCAGAATTAGAAAAAAATAATTTTTTATATGAAGATGTCTGCAAACTACATGATTTTCTGGTAAATAACTTTAGCTTTAACGGTGATTTAAAGAATATTATTAGTCATGAGATGCTTAGAAATTCTGGCGTCAATATACTGCTAATTTTAATTCACTTAGATCATTTAATTTCTAAGAAGTGGGGATTCCAATCAATCTCACTAAACCAAGCATTAAAGTTTAAGTTTAAAAATAAACGACCATACTTCCCATCAAAAACTTTTACAGATTTTCTTTTATTTATCTTAAAGATAAATGCAAAGTTTGAAGCAACAAAAGGACATAAAGTCGAGATTCTGAAGACTATTCCTCCAACTAATGGTTTTGAGCAATGGTTAGATCCTTCTCTCGAAGATGAACAAATTAAAGAATTTATACAACTAATTAAAAAAGTTAGAGAAAACAGAAGACTATGCTACTTGAATGAAGTCTATGAGTTCCTAGGTCTACCTTATGGTGAGTTTAAAAATGATGAAATTTATGAACAAGTCTCAGAAGAGAATTATTTATTCCTGAAAAATGAACTTCCAGAAGATAAGTGGTTTGAAAGTATTAATGCCATAGCTGGCCTATGGTTAATATATTTTTGGCAAGACTTTTATTATAAACATTTTCAAAAAACAGCCAGCGTTTCTACGTTAGCTACATCAGAAGATTTTATCGTGATATGGGAAGCCTTCCTGAAGAAATATCCTTCAGAAGGCCAATATCTTTGGCCTTCTGAATTGATATTACAAGATAAATAAATTTTTATTTACGAGGTGGATTATTGTCTCGGCCACCACCTGATGGATTTCCAGTAGTACTAGGCCAACCTGCTGTGCTCATAGTTTTCATCCTTATTTAGATTTCGTAGGTTTATGATTAGGATTCAATTGTCGGCTACGGTTGTCCTGATTCTGCGCATGTTGAATATTATTAGGATTTTTTACTGTAGCACGTTGATCATTCGCTGTTTGTGTCATTGCTTTCTCCTTAAAATGTTTGAACATCTGACAAGGAAAGTATGGCTTCAAAAAAATATGCATCTTGCCTGAAAAACAGTAAAAAAGTTTAAATTTTAACCAAAAAAATTATGTATTTAACATAATGGTGTTATACGAAATTAATGGATGTTCGTATAAATTACTTGCATATTGTATTCGATCGAATACAATATAGTGAGAAGATAAGGAATCCTCATGATTGAAATTAAACGTCTTCCAGAATTTGATGAATGGTTGGATGGCATTAAAGACAATATGACCCGTATCCGCCTGAATCGTCGATTAGATAAGGTTCAACGTGGAAACTGGGGAGACATTAAACCTCTCCAAGATGGCGTTTGGGAAATGAGAGAATTCTTCGGTTCTGGATGGAGGATGTATTACATCCAACATGGTGACGTTGTGATTGTAATGCTTGGTGGTGGAGATAAATCAACTCAACAACAAGACATCGATCGGGCAGTCAAACTATCGAAAACATTGGAGGATTAAAATGGTTAAAGTCGCTGATTTACCAAGTTTTGATATGGCTGAGTCGCTCAAAACTGAAGAAGACATTGTGATGTATCTCAATATGGTTCTTGAAGAAAATGATCCAGCTGAATTAGCCCATGCACTTGGTGTTATTGCTAAAGCTCGTGGCATGACTCAAATCGCTAAAGAAGCAGGGATTGGGCGTGAAGCACTCTACAAAGCCCTACGTCAGGATTCAGCACCACGTTTTGATACGATTAATCGTGTAGTAAATGCTTTAGGCTTAAAACTCACAGTACAACACGCTTAAAACTTTAAAAATATAGTAAAAATGGGAGCTAAAGGCTCCCATTTTTAGATTCGTATAAGGTGTATTATGTTAATTTTAGAAATTCTATATAAATATAGAATTTTTAAAACTTAAATTCTGGCATGTGTCCCATACTTATCAATCATGATCGAACTGGCTTCATTTAGACCACGTACTGTGACATTCGCACCATTCTTTTGAAATTTATTTACAACAGAATCAAGCATGGCGACTGATGTTACATCCCAAATGTGAGAATGGGTCAAATCAATAATCACCTCCTTTACATCCTCTTTAAAGTCAAAACCTTGCATGAATTTTTCAGAAGAACTAAAGAAGATCTGACCTCTCAACTCATATAAACGGGCCATTCCTTCAAAAGATGCTGTCACCTGGATATCATTTTCAAGTTTATTCGCCAGGAACAAGGCTGAAAGTAATACGCCTGTTAACACACCCAAAGCCAGGTTATGCGTAGCAACAACTACAATCACCGTCGCAATCATGACGATATTACTACTCTTAGGATTATCTTTTAACTGAGTGACAGAACTCCATTCAAAGGTACTGATAGAGACCATTATCATTACCGCTACCAATGCAGCCATTGGAATCACTTTGAGCCAGTCGCTGATAAATACAACCAGAATAAGAAGAAAAATGCCCGCAGAGAATGTTGATAAGCGTGTAAGGCCACCTGATTTTACGTTAATCATAGATTGACCAATCATTGCACAACCGGCCATGCCACCCATAAAGCCAGAAGCAATATTCGCAATCCCTTGTCCCTTACATTCCTGATATTTATCACTTGGCGTATCAGTCATTTCATCCACGATAGTTGCTGTCATCATCGATTCAAGTAAACCTACAGCCGCCAGTGCGACTGAATAAGGCAAAATAATCATCAATGTTTCAATATTCAAAGGAATATCTGGAATCAAGAACATTGGAAGTGTGTCAGGTAAAGACCCCATATCGCCCACGGTCCGTACATCAATTCCTAAAGCGATTGCCAATAATGTGATTGCAATGATGCAGACTAGTGGAGAAGGGAGTAATTTTCCTAATTTGGGAACCAGAGGGAATAGATAAATAATTGCTAAACCTAAAGCAACAAAAGCATATACATGCCAGGTCACATTAATCAGTTCAGGCAATTGAGCCATGAAAATTAAGATCGCTAACGCATTTACGAATCCAATAACCACAGATTTAGATACAAACCGCATTAACTTGGCGAGCTTTAAATAGCCTGCCAATATTTGAATCACGCCTGTCAAAATTGTTGCTGCCAGCAGATATTCAAGCCCATGCTCTTTGACCAATGTGACCATAAGCAGCGCCATTGCACCAGTGGCTGCTGAAATCATGGCAGGACGACCACCTACGAAAGAAATCACGACGGCAATACAGAAGGATGCGTATAGACCAACTTTAGGATCTACACCTGCAATAATTGAAAATGCGATGGCTTCAGGGATGAGTGCAAGACCGACGACTAATCCGGCAAGTACATCCCCACGGATGTTAGAGAACCACTGTTCTCGGACATTAGATAACATAAACATAGCCTGTTTTTTAATTTTTCAGATAGGCTAGTGATGTGATATATACAACACACAAACGACTACACCACATCACTAGACAGTGATGAGTTATTTACAGATTTAAGACGATAAATAAACTTAAGGTGGCGTAAGTGTCATAAGATGAAAGAACGTTTTAGAGTAAAAAAATCAGGACAAGGGTAACAGCTAGGTACTTTTTTATAAAGCCTGGATGTTATATCCAAGCTTTGTTTAATCGGTATTTTATGAAGCTTTTGGCTCCCCAAGTAATTGACCTATTTCCAAACGTGTATAGCCACGTTCTTTAAAAATCAAAACAATAGCCTGTTTATAATCTTCAGAAGTAGAAGTCTTATACTTAGTTATCAGTTGATTTTCAGAATTCAGCTCAAGATCATTTTTGATGGTCAATACTTCGCTAGAGATCTTGTTAAAGATATTTAGGTTAAACATACAGGCACTCGTCATCCGTATTATAGCGGCCCGACTATAACGAATACCTGTCTTAGCTACGCTAGACACCCTTGGCCGCAAGGATTACAAATTAAGAAAAATTCCGCAAGTTTTTGTCTATTGAAAGAATAAATAATCTCCCAACTGCTATCTATTTAACATAATGGTGGTTATACGAAATTCTGTTGTAGCCCCATACATTCAAGTTTATTTCTTGCATGAATGTATCCTATAGGATACATTACTCTTATGTACTCAATATATACCACTGAAGTCTTTGATGACTGGTTTACTAAGTTAAAAGACCTGCAGGCAAAAAGACGTATACAAGTCCGAATTGATCGGGTTGAAGATGGAAACTTTGGAGATACTGAACCAGTAGGTGAAGGTGTTTCTGAATTACGTTTCTTCTTTGGACCTGGCTACAGGATCTATTACTGTAAGCAAGGGCAAAGGGTCGTTATTCTTTTAGCAGGCGGAGACAAGTCTACGCAAAGTAAAGATATAAAACTTGCCCTACAATTAGCACAAGATTTAGAGGAGGAGCTGTAAATGGCTATCAAACTTCGCAAATGGGACAGTGCTGAACATCTTAAAACAGAAGAAGATATGCAAGCTTACCTACAAGCCTGTATCGATGAATCTAATGGTGATGCGGCATTCATTGCAAAAGCTTTAGGTAATATTGCTAAAGCTAAAGGAATGGCTCAATTATCAAGAGACACTGGTTTAGGTCGAGAAAGTCTTTATAAAGCACTTTCTGGCGATGTAAATCCAAGCTTTGATACTGTTATTAAAGTCGTAAAAGCACTGAATTTACGCTTAGCAATTTAAAAAAAACTAGTAAAAAAGGGAGCTTTAAGCTCCATTTTTCATTTCAACTTCGTATAACGTGTATTATGTTAATTTTAGGAAAAGTGAAAAATAATCTACAATAGAATCTACGAAAAATTGGCCATCAATTATGCCTGATTTCTCCAGTGGAAATAATTGGATTGTGAGATCCCCCACTCAAAATCATAAATTAGAAAGAATTGAAGCATTTCTTTCCAATTATGCTTATAAACCTCACCGACATGATACTTATGCTATTGGCAGGACTCTTTCCGGAGTTCAAAACTTTCATTACAAAGGTACATTGCAACATAGCTTGCCAGGCATGACTATGGTTCTACACCCGGATGAAAAGCATGATGGTGAATCAGGAACATTAGATGGCTATCGCTATAGAATGATTTACATCGAACCAGCGATGATCCAAACCATTTTAAAGGGTAAACCTTTGCCTTTTATCAGACATGGCTTAAGTAATGATATTCGCCTGTTTAGGGCAATGGATAGCTTTCTAAATAATATAAATAATTATATGGATACCCTAGAAGAGGAAGATGCTCTATTTGATTTGGCAACTACACTGTGTGAAATTTCAGATACTTCATCTAACCAAAACAAAAAATTTGACTACAAGGCAGCAGAGAGAGCGCGTGAGTGTATTTTGGCGTATCCACATGAAAACTTAAGTTTGTCAGATTTAGAGAAACATGCTGATCGTGACCGCTGGAGCCTTTCTCGTGATTTCCGATTATTATTTGGAACTAGCCCACACCGTTATATGATCATGCGTCGCTTAGAAACAGTTAAGTTCTACCTTGCTCAAGGGGAGTCTATTGTTAATGCTGCTTTAAATGCAGGCTTTTTTGATCAGAGTCATATGACCAGACATTTTATAAAAACATTTGGTTTAACTCCCACTCAATGGAAAATGATAAATATTAAAAGATAGCCGTTCGATTTGAACGGCTAATTTGTCCTACAGCAGATTTATTCCATTAAGAAAATCTTTGAACATAAAAAGCCCTGATAAAATCAAGAGTATACCCATCAGCTTATTTAGCCGATTAAACCAGATAGGATTAGCAATTTTGTTGCCTAATACTTTTCCAACCAGAGCATAGGTGAATGGTGCGCCAACAGCACCAAGTGAAATCAGTAAAGAAACTATCAAGATCATGATTCCTGTGATTTTGGCTGCAGGGTACATAATTGTCGTAACAGGTAGAATGACGAGAATGGCTTTTGGATTTAATAACTGAATAAATAAGCCATTTAAGAATGTTAGATGGCTTTCTTGCTGTTGAGTTGTTTCTACATTCGCCCTAATCATTTTTATAGCCAAGTAGAATGTATAAATTGCACCCGCTAAAGCAATATAATGAATCAATCCATGTGGAATAACAGCTTCACCTATATAGCCAAACAATACGAATAAGATCAACATGGCGAAACCAATGCCTAGGTAAAATCCTATAGTCTTTTTTAATTGACCTGTAAGGCCAGAATTTAGCCCCATAAAATTTACAGGGCCTGGGCTATACATAACGCTTAATGTATAAAGAAATATTTCCACAGAGTTCACTCAATTAGATAGCAATAAACATCAAAGAGAGAACGGTATCGAGTTATAGGCCTTAAAGATTGTACGTTTGTGCTGAACTAATTAAAAATTTCTATTTAACTTATGTTCACCTAAAGTTCACTTCATAAGTGTATAAAGAAACTATGTATTGTATTTTCAATTGCTTATATAAATATTAGTCTTGGTTTAGAATTTTAAAGTTCATGAACTATGAGAAAAAACTAAGATACGATCAAAATTGTAGAACAACAAAATTATTTATACTAATTTACAAGCCACGCTGTTTAAGCGTGTCATTAAAAAATAAATCTTTTAATCTCTCCACACAATCTCCACACAATCTCCACACAACATCAGCAATTCATAAACACTGCTATTTCAAAATAGTAGTATCTAAAACCCCCCCTCTGAAAAAGCATGTCAACACATTATCATTTAATAGGTTCAATACTTATTACAACTGTACTTTTAATCGGCTGTACACAAGCCAAAGATGCTGAACAGTCCCCAACAGAAATGCCACCAGCGGTTGTCAGTACCATCACGGTATTACCGCATTCCATGAATTTAATTGAAAATCTTCCAGGCCGTGTTGTCGCTTACCGTATTGCTGAAATTCGCCCGCAAGTAGGTGGAATTGTTGATAAAGTACTTTTTAAGCAAGGCTCTTATGTGCAAGCAGGTCAACCGCTTTTTAAATTGAATTCTGAAATATTTCAGGCAGATGTAAAAAGCAATCAAGCCACTTTAAACCGTGCACAAGCTGAGGTGACACGTTTGCAGGTGCTGTTAAAACGCTACACTGAATTAGTAAAAGTAAATGCGGTTAGTCAGCAGGAATACAACAATACCGAAGCAGATTATCAAAAAGCAAAAGCCGATGTGGCGCAAATGCAAGCCATGTTAAGCAGACAACAACTTAATCTTAAATATGCGACTGTTACAGCCCCTATCTCGGGAACGATTGGTGAAATCTTAGTGACTGAGGGTGCATTAGTTGGTCAAGGTGATACTAATGCAATGGCCGTAATACAACAGATTAATAAAGTCTATGTTGATGTAAAGCAATCAATTAGTGATTATGAAAAACTACAGGAAGCTTTACAGCAAGGTGACGTGTCAAATACCAAACATACGGTTGAAATCCTAAATAGTCAGGGTAAACCTTATAACGTTACAGGTGAAATCCTATTTTCGGATACTAAAGTTGATCCTGATACGGGTGATGTCACAATCCGTATTTTAGCCAATAATGAAAATCAAAAACTTTTGCCAGGCATGTATGTTCGAGTCAATATGAGCCGAGCTCAAGTTGAAAATGCGCTCCTAGTTCCAGAACAAGCGATTCAACATGATATTAGTGGTAAAGCCAATGTTACGATTGTTAATCAAAAAGGTTTAGCGCAAAGCAAGCCTGTTCAGCTTGGTCAACGTTATCAAAATAACTATGTGATCAAACAAGGGTTACAAGCAGGTGAGAAAGTCATTGTTGAAGGGGCTGATCGTATACAGCCTGAGCAAAAATTAAAAATTAAGCAGTGGCAACCTACAAATATTAAGGAAAATGGAGGACAGCAATAATGTCCCAATTTTTCATTAGGCGTCCTATTTTTGCATGGGTGATTGCTTTATTTATTATTCTGTTGGGTGTACTAAGCATCCCCAAGTTACCTATTGCACGATTCCCAAGTGTTGCGCCACCACAGATTAGTATTACGGCAATCTATCCAGGTGCTACGCCAAAAACATTGAATGATAGTGTTGTGACCTTGATTGAGCGGGAAATGTCAGGTGTCAAAAACTTACTTTATTACAGTTCAAGTTCAGATAGTTCTGGAACAGCAACAATCACCGCAACATTTAAACCAGGTACAGATGTAGAACTTGCACAAATTGATGTGCAAAACAAAATTAAAGCCATTGAGTCACGCTTACCTCAAACAGTGCGACAACAAGGGCTGATGGTCGATGCTGCGTCGTCTGGTTTTTTAATGATGGTGGGCTTAAGTTCACCGAATGGCAAATATAGTGAAATTGATGTCAGTGACTATATGACTCGCTATGTGATTGAAGAATTAAAGCGGGTTGACGGTGTTGGTAAAGTCCAAAATTTTGGTGCTGAAAAAGCCATGCGGATTTGGGTCGATCCAGATCGTTTGGTTTCTTATGGATTGAGTATTCAAGATGTGAATACAGCCATCCAAAACCAAAACTTGCCGATATCACCAGGTCGTATTGGTGATGTTCCTGCTTTGACGGGGCAACAAATTACTATTCCTTTAACTGCTCAAGGTCAATTAGAAACTGTAGAGCAATTCAAGAAAATTAGTTTACGTGCTCAACAAAATGGCGCCAATGTTCGACTGTCGGATGTCGCTCGTGTCGAAATCGGGGCACAGATGTATAACTTTGCGATTTTAGAAAATGGCAAAGCCTCTACAGCTGTGGCGATACAAATGAGTCCTGGTGCCAACGCTGTCAAGACTGCAGAAGGTGTTAAAGCGAAAATTGAACAGTTAGGTTCAGCACTGCCTGATGGTATGAAATTCTCTATACCTTACGACACTGCACCTTTTGTAAAAATCTCGATTGAAAAAGTAATCATGACATTGCTTGAAGCTATGGCATTAGTTTTTATTGTCATGTTTATCTTTTTACACAATGTTCGATACACCTTAATTCCGGCGATTGTTGCACCGATTGCATTGCTTGGCACATTCTCAGTCATGCTGCTTGCTGGTTTTTCGATTAATGTGCTGACCATGTTCGGTATGGTGCTTGCGATCGGGATTATTGTCGATGATGCGATTGTGGTCATTGAGAATGTTGAACGCATTATGGCGACAGAAGGCTTATCTCCAGTTGAAGCCACATCTAAAGCCATGAAGGAAATTACCAATCCGATTATTGGCATCACCTTAGTGTTAGCCGCTGTATTCTTGCCGATGGCATTGGCGTCAGGCTCAGTGGGGATTATCTATCGTCAGTTCACCATTACCATGTCGGTTTCAATTTTATTCTCAGCTTTCCTTGCACTGACATTAACCCCTGCGTTATGTGCAACGATGTTAAAACCGATTGATCAAGACCATCAGAAAAAGGGTGTTTTTGCATCGTTTGATCGCAGTTTTGAGAAGCTGAACAATCGCTATGAACGCAGTTTATTTAAAGTAATTAAACATAAAACCCTCGCAATGTTATGTTTCTTAGGCATTGTCATTGTGCTGATTTTTAGTTTTAAACACGTTCCGACTGCGTTTATGCCAGAAGAAGATCAGGGGTGGTTTATGACTTCGATTCAACTTCCTGCGGATGCAACTCAAGAACGTACCCGTAAAGTCGTTGCTGAGTTTCAAAATTATTTAGACCAAGAAACGGGGATTAAAGACAATATGGCGGTCTTAGGTTTTGGTTTTAGTGGATCTGGTCAGAATACAGCGATGTATTTTACCAATCTATTGCCATTCGAAGAGCGTACTATTACGGCACAAGAAGTCGTGAATAATGCCAATATAGCGATGGCTGAAAGTTCAGAAGGTCAAACCATGTCTGTGTTACCACCAGCAATTGATGAATTGGGTAACTCATCTGGTTTTTCACTGAGATTATTAGATCGTGGCAATATTGGCATGCCTGCTTTAAGAGAAGCACAAGATCAGCTTTTAGCATTAGCAGCACAAAGTAAAATCGTGGCGGAGGTCTATCCTGAAGGTTTGCCAGATGGCAGTTCTGTACAGCTTAAAATTGATAGAGATAAATTGCAGGCATTAGGTGTTAATTTCAGTGATGTGACCGATATTATTTCAACCTCAATGGGTTCGATGTATATCAATGATTTTCCAAATCATGACCGTATGCAGCAAGTCATTGTGCAACTTGATGCCAAATCACGCATGAGTATTGAAGATATTCTTCAGATTAAGGTGAACAGTCAAAGCGGTAAATTGGTTTCAATGTCTGAAATAATTACTCCAATTTGGCAACATTCCCCACAACAATACAATCGTTACAACGGTCGTCCATCATTGAGTATTTCTGGCAGTCCAGCAGCAGGTATATCTTCAGGACAAGCCATGACTGAGATGGAAAATTTGATTGAACAACTTCCGAAAGGTGTGGGTTATGAGTGGACTGGGATTTCTCTAGAAGAAAAACAGTCGGAATCACAAACCTTGTTTTTATTACTGTTGTCGATGTTAGTCGTTTTCCTTGTCTTGGCAGCGCTTTATGAAAGCTGGTCAATTCCATTCTCTGTGATGCTAGTTGTCCCTCTAGGGTTGATTGGCGCCTTTTTAGCAGTAATGTTACGTGGTATGCCAAATGATATTTTCTTTAAGGTCGGCATGATCACGATTATTGGTCTATCTGCAAAGAATGCTATTTTGATTGTTGAGTTTGCAAAAGCACTAAGAGAAGAAGGAATGGGTTTAGTGGAGGCAACCGTTGCAGCCGCTAAATTGCGCTTACGTCCAATCCTAATGACATCTTTGGCATTTACCTGTGGCGTTATTCCTTTAGTCATTGCCAGTGGCGCTAGTTCTGAAACTCAAAAAGCGATTGGTACAGGCGTCTTTGGCGGCATGATCAGCGCAACAATTCTAGCTGTTATTTTTGTACCGATTTTCTTTATTGTCGTCATGAGCATGGTTGAGAAATTCTCGAAACGTAAAGCGGCACATTAAGCATCAAAACTGAGAATAAAAGCTGTGGGTTAACGAGTTTAGCCCACAACAAATCTTTCATTTACATCTTTATTTCAGAATTGATTTAATAAACCATCAATATAGGTTTAATCATGAAAGCTACCAATCTTGATCCGAAACGCTGGTGGATATTGCTCGCTGTCGTGCTTGCATTTCTGCCGATTGTGATTGATATGACTGTACTGCATGTTGCGGTTCCCTCATTAACCCAATCGCTGAGTGCCACAAGTAACCAAGTCTTATGGATTATTGATATTTATCCATTACTTATGGCTGGACTTTTAGTTCCGATGGGAACTTTGGCTGATCGTGTCGGCAATCGTAAGATTCTGCTGATTGGCTTGGTTATATTTGGAATTGCCTCAGTCCTTGCGGCATTTTCCCAAACGGCTTCTATGCTGATTGCCGCACGTGCTTTATTAGCATTAGGCGGTGCCATGATTATGCCCTGTGTATTGGGTATTATTCGCAGAACCTTCGAAGACAGTCGCGAACGTGCCATTGCGCTGGGTATTTGGGGCACAATCGGATCAGCCGGTGCCGCCATTGGACCGCTCATTGGTGGGGGATTGTTAGAATATTTCTGGTGGGGTTCAGTTTTCCTGATTAACGTCCCAATCATGCTGGTTGTCGCACCAATGTGCTATTTCTTATTGTCCCGAAAAGAAGCTATAACCCCTGGACATTGGGCATTTGGTCAAGCGCTATTGCTGATTGTCGGTTTGATTTCGTTTGTATATGCACTAAAAGCAGGCTTAGGCGGTAAACAGTCGTTGTTGATTGTCTTGCCTTTGGTCGTTTTATCTATCGGCTTATTAACCATATTTGTACGCAAACAGCTGAATTCTCCTCAGCCGATGCTAGATCTTTCGCTATTTTCACGTCCTGCTATTTTAGCCGGCATTATTATGGCAATGGTTGCTGCAGGCGCTTTGGCAGGGGTTGAGTTAACTTTGGCAATGGAGCTGCAATATGTCATTCGTTTAACACCGCTGCAAGCCGGTCTTTTTATGGTTCCGATTATGGTTGCGGCCGCTATTGGCGGGCCTATTGCTGGTTTTTTATCCAATAAATTTGGACTCCGTCTGGTTGCGACCATGTCATTAATATTGGCAGCAATTGCGTTGGTCAGTTTGAGTTATTCAGATTTTCATCATCCGGGAATCATCGTTCCCTTTATTTTAGCTTCGATTGGATTAACACTGAGTATTGGTTTAACAGCTTCATCCATTGCGATCATGGGCTCAGTACCTGCAGAAAAGGGCGGTGCGGCAGGTTCACTTGAAAGTACAGGTTATGAACTGGGTACAGGACTAGGTATTACTTTATTTGGTGTTTTCATGGCCTATATATTTGGCAGTCATCTTCAAGTGCCGTCAGATTTAACTGCTGTTTTAGCAGAAAAAGCCAGACTTTCGATTGGTGATACCTATTTAGTGGCGAGCCAGTTACCCGTTGAACAAGGTACAGCATTGATTAACGCAGGTAAAATTGCCTTCAGTTCAGCTCATGTTAATTTATTATTAACAGCAGGGATTATCATCGGGATACTCTCCATTGTGGTATTTTTTATGCTAGCTAAATATCGAGATGAGAATTCATTGTGATGAAATTTATTTGAGGATCATCAAACAGAATGGTTAAGTTCAGACATCAATTTATCTTAAATTTATGGTTTAAATTAAGCCGTATTAATCTGAACTTAACACATTATAAATGAGTTGATGTCTTACGATTTAGTTGAATAGTAAAACAGCTGCCACCTAAGTTTTTGGATTTAGAATAATAAATATGACCTTGGTGTGCTTCAATAATTGCATCAATCACTGCCAAGCCTAATCCAGTACCGCCATCTAGACATGATCTAGAGTCTTCCAGTCGATAGAAGGGTTTGAACAGGTGTTTAAGATGCGATTCATCAATACCAGGACCTTCATCTTCAAACGTCAATACCCAATGTTCTGCTGTGGTTACAGATGTAATATTTATTTTTCCAGCATTCGAATATCTTAGAAAGTTAGAGAACAATGCAATAAAGACCTGTTCCATCCTTCTTATATCAACGCAAACCAATTTATCCGTCAAATTTAAAACAATAGTTAAACCTTTAACATGAAACCGTTCATTAAACATCTGCAGACATTTTTCAATACTATTTTTTAAATTGGTCTTTTCTAGTTCTAATCGTAATTGTTTATTTTCAATAAGTGTCAGTGTCCGTAAATCTTCCACAAGGTAAGATAAGCCTTCGACTTGGTTCAATAAGCTTAGGTGTAAAGCTTTATCGGCAATAAATATACCATCGACAATACCTTGCAAGCGACCTTGTAATATTGTCACAGGTGTTCGTAATTCATGTGCAATTGCAGCATTCCAAACAGTTGAATTCTTAACTGATACTTCAAGTTGGTTTGCCATTTCATTGAAGTTCTCAATAAGAGACTTGATTTCATGTGGAATATCATGATGTGGCTGTTTAATTCTGAGTGCTAAATTGCCTTGTTGAATTTGTTGAATAACATCTGCTAAATCACTAATTGGCTGTGTATAGCGTTTTCCATATTTAAAGGCGAGGATAGTAGAAAGAAAAAAGCCTGTTAATAGCACTAAAAACAGCCAGATAAAGTCAACGGAGGTAACTGAAAATTCATTTGAATTAATAACTTGTGTATTTAGAAAACCTATTTTTATCGCCCAGCTATAAACAAAATAGCCAATCATGAAAGATAACAGCGTAATGCCTAAATTGAATAGGCTCATCATGATAATAAACTGGAAGTTAATTCCAACAGAATTTTTAAAAAAGTTAAATTTCATGATTTTGATCTAAGCGATACCCCACGCCACGGACATTGATTAATAAGCCATTTACATCATTTTCTTCAAGTTTTTTGCGTAATTTGCTGATATGGCTATCTACAGTGCGATCTAAAGCATCACTTTCAGGCATACAGTTTTGGATCAATTCATTACGTGTAAAGACTTTATTCGGTGTTTTTGCCATCAAAAACAGTATCTTATACTCAGTTAACGTAAGGTTGAGCAACTGATTTCTTTGACCATTTGAAATGTAAACTTGATGATGATCTGGATTAATTTCAATATTTCTATAACGAATAATATTAGTTATTTCCATATTTTGGCTTGTACTTCGTCTAAGTACGGCTTGTATTCGTGCAATCACTTCGTTTGGGTTAAATGGCTTAATAATAAAGTCATCAGCACCCATTTTTAGCCCCATGATCTTATTCACTTGATCATCTAAGGCAGTCAGCATAATGACAGGTAAATGACTTGTTTGACGGATGATTTGTAGAATTTCCCAGCCATTTAGTTTGGGTAATTTAATATCAAGGAGAATCAGGTCGATAGAGTTGGCTTTTAGGCACTCTAAAGCTTGTTGTCCATCCAATGCACGGATGACCTGCATGTTTTCATTTTTTATGTATTTTTCAAGAATGTCACCAATATCATAATCATCTTCTACAACGAGAATGACGCTGTTTTCGAAGCTGTGCTGTAGATTTGGATACATATATTTTATCTTAGATGAAGTAGCTATGCATTTTAACATTTAATTGTGTAATGGAGATGATTAGACGAGCAGTCATTTATATTTGTAATTGAGGGGTGACATATAATAAAATTCGTTGCATATCAGTATTAATGAACAAAATGTCAATTATCATTCATTTAACATAATGGCTGTTATACGAAACAGAGATGTAACTCCAAAATAAAAATGTCCGGTTTCTCCGAGGTAAAATATGACTTTTGAACAAAAATAAGCCATTGTTTATTCTTTTTATTTCCAACAAAATTCCAGAACTCATCTACTTCGAGAGATTCATAATGACTTTGCTGAGGCTGAATTTCATAGGTTGATTCAGTTAAAGTACGTAAAACTTTACCGATACTGATGCGCTCAACTTCAGCAATATCTCGTATACCGCTGCCTCTGACCATCAACTGTAATATTTTACGAGTAATACCTGACTTACATCCTAGATAGCTCAGTGCATGATCACCAATAAACTGACGTTTACAGTCTTTGCACTGATAGTTTTGTTTCCCATCTACTTTGATACCATTTTTCTTTATACTATCACTGAGGCAGGTTGGACATTTGATTGCTAGAGTTATTTGCATTTCTCTATTTTATCAAAATCCAATCGGCTTTTTCTTCAGCATACTTTTTGAAACACTACCAAATTTTAAAGTTGTATATCATGAAATTATTAAAAATATTGAGTTTAGTTTGCTTAAGCATAAGTATTGGGGCTTGTGCTGAGCATAGTATGAGTCGAGCAAAAACAAGTACAATTCCACAAGTGAATAACTCAATCATCGATCAGAATGTTCAAGCGCTTTTTAATGAAATCTCAGCTGATGCTGTGTTTGTCACATATGATGGTCAAAATATTAAAAAATATGGCACGCATTTAGACCGAGCAAAAACAGCTTATATTCCTGCATCTACATTTAAAATTGCCAATGCACTAATTGGTTTAGAAAATCATAAAGCAACATCTACAGAAATATTTAAGTGGGATGGAAAGCCACGTTTTTTTAAAGCATGGGACAAAGATTTTACTTTGGGCGAAGCCATGCAAGCATCTACAGTGCCTGTATATCAAGAATTGGCACGTCGTATTGGTCCAAGCTTAATGCAAAGTGAATTGCAACGTATTGGTTATGGCAATATGCAAATAGGCACGGAAGTTGATCAATTTTGGTTGAAAGGGCCTTTGACAATTACACCTATACAAGAAGTAAAGTTTGTGTATGATTTAGCCCAAGGGCAATTGCCTTTTAAACCTGAAGTTCAGCAACAAGTGAAAGAGATGTTGTATGTAGAGCGCAGAGGGGAGAATCGTCTATATGCTAAAAGTGGCTGGGGAATGGCTGTAGACCCGCAAGTGGGTTGGTATGTGGGTTTTGTTGAAAAGGCAGATGGGCAAGTGGTGGCATTTGCTTTAAATATGCAAATGAAAGCTGGTGATGATATTGCTCTACGTAAACAATTGTCTTTAGATGTGCTAGATAAGTTGGGTGTTTTTCATTATTTATAAGAATTAGAAGTTTGAGGTTAATCTATTTTTGGTAGTGTTTCAAAAAGTATGCTGAAGAAAAAGCCGATTGGATTTTGATAAAATAGAGAAATGCAAATAACTCTAGCAATCAAATGTCCAACCTGCCTCAGTGATAGTATAAAGAAAAATGGTATCAAAGTAGATGGGAAACAAAACTATCAGTGCAAAGACTGTAAACGTCAGTTTATTGGTGATCATGCACTGAGCTATCTAGGATGTAAGTCAGGTATTACTCGTAAAATATTACAGTTGATGGTCAGAGGCAGCGGTATACGAGATATTGCTGAAGTTGAGCGCATCAGTATCGGTAAAGTTTTACGTACTTTAACTGAATCAACCTATGAAATTCAGCCTCAGCAAAGTCATTATGAATCTCTCGAAGTAGATGAGTTCTGGAATTTTGTTGGAAATAAAAAGAATAAACAATGGCTTATTTACGCCTATCATCGAGAAACAGGTGAAATTGTTGCTTATGTTTGGGGTAAACGAGATTTAGCTACAGTCTAACAATTGAAGACAAAGCTTAAACAATTAGATATTCACTACACCCGAATTGCAAGTGATCATTGGGACAGTTTCATCACTGCTTTTAAAAATGGTAAGCAAAGTATTGGTAAATTTTTTACTGTAGGTATTGAAGGCAATAATTGCAAAATAAGGCATAGAATTAGGCGTAGCTTCAGAAGAAGCTGTAATTTTTCAAAAAAGCTTGAAAACCATTTTAAAGCTTTTGATTTAGCCTTCTTTTCTTTTACATCAATAATGGCTTCATTTAAAGGCAGCATACTTTTTGAAGCACCACCAAAATTTTATGTTAAGTAGAGACTAAAAATGCCCTTGATTAAGGGCTTACAAGGGCATTTTGTATAAGGTGTATTATGTTAATTTTAGAATTTCTTCATTAGATAATTTTTGATAAGCTAAATCCATTAGGACTAATTAAGTAAATATGAGCAATTGGGTCAATGTCACACAGGATAAGTCTACAGGTATAGAACTAATTCATGCCCACTTCAAAGGCTTTGCATACGATCCTCATCTACACTCAAGTTATCTTATAGGGGTAACAGAGTTAGGACATCAACAATTCAATTGTAGAAAAAAAATTATTGATAGCTATCAAGGTCAAACTTTCATGCTTGAACCTGAAGAAGTTCATGATGGTAATGCACCAGATCCTCTCGGCTTCACTTATAAAATGATGCATTTAGATCCAGCATGGTTAAAAAAAAGCTATGAAGGAATATTTAATGAGCCTATCGAACTTGCTATCGAATCAACCCTACGTTCTGATCCTCAACTTTCACATTTGATACTTTCAACCTACAATATATTGAATAACAATGAATCTCAATTGATGAAAGATACGTATTTAGATCTTTTATTAGAAAACCGTTTTGCTTGGTTATAAAAAAGTGGAGAGATTAAAAAGCTGCAAGGGCGATCTATGATCGTGCATTTACCCTTGCGGTCTTTTTTGAACGAACTATAACCAGAAAAAGCAAAGCCCTTAGCACACTAAAATATTAGGTACGTCAAGCGGTATCTTGGATAGTAAAATCGAACGGAAAAAAAGCACTTGATATACTTATCAAGTGCTTTCCTAGCCTTTATGTTCGTAAATAAACCACTTGTAACTTGTAACTTTTTTCATGTTACAAGTTACCACTCGTGGTAGTTACCACAAAGCCACATGTTAACATTAAATAATGTTAAGCATTTCATGGAAAAGCTTTTCTATAATCTTTAAGGCTTCTTGTGTACTTCTTGCTAGTCTAGGGACCTCTTTAGCTCCTTGGAAGCTGTCAGTAGTATACCTAATAATTTATCTACATTCCCTTTAGTAACGTGTAACTTTCCAAATTTACAAAAGCGACTCATAGAATTATTTCCTCCCGTTAAATAATAGATAACTATTAAAAATAGACAATACTTGCTCATAAGTAACGGTACTTAAATTGTTTACTTTGGCGTGTTTCATTGCTTGATGAAACTGATTTTTAGTAAACAGTTGACGATATTCTCGATTGACCCATTTTGAAACAAAGTACGTATATAGCTTCCAATATTTATCTGGAACATCTGTGGTATGGCGGGTAAGTTTTATTAAGACACTGTTTACTCTTGGTTTAGGATGAAAGCATTCCGCTGGCAGCTTAAGCAATTGCTGAATCGAGACTTGAGTGTGCAAGAGCAACCCTAGTGTTCGGTGAATATCCAAGGTACGCTTGTAGAATCCTTCTTCAACAATCAGATAGATGTCAGACGCATGGCTTTCAAAAACCACTTTTTTAATAATTTGTGTGCTTAAATGGTAAGGAATATTCCCAACAATTTTATACCTCTGTTTGTTAGGGAATTGAAACTGTAGAATATCTTGGTGAATTAAAGTGACACGAGTATTCAGTTTTAATTTTTCTGACGATAAGTTGAATAGATGACTGTCTAATTCAATAGACGTTACCTGTTTACTTATTTTAGCCAGTTTCGTCGTTAAATGCCCTTTACCTGTTCCAATTTCGTAAACGGTATCGGTTTCTTTTAAATTCAATTGTTTTATTATTTGGTTGAGTACTTTTTCACTCGTTAAAAAGTTTTGAGAATATTTTATATTAAAATAAGCCTTATATCCAAGCATAAAACAAGGTTGTCTAGACTTCTTTTAACAGTAAAGTTATCATAAAACTGAATTTTATTTTTTAGGTAAGTTTATGCATTCTATCCGCATTCGTTAAGACACAACTATTTGCATAGTGACACTATTTTATAATGGTGGGCTTTTGTTGTGTCTTTAAGAATATATGCGGATATATAAAGTAAAAGTATGCTTAATTTATAAGTATGCTTTTAGTGCATAGTTTCCAGTTATAACTTAATTGACTAGCTATTTGTCCACCCTGTGGATGAATAGCTTTTTTTTTGGGAGGACACTGTGATGCTAGCTTTTGTTTTCACCTAAATCCTGTTTGCTGCATAAAAAATTTCAAGAGCTAAACAGGAGTAAATAAAAATGAGTTTAATTATTAAAGCGAGAAACATACGCTTGGATTATGCTGGGCGTGATGTTTTGGATATTGATGAATTGGAAATTCACTCTTATGACCGTATTGGTCTTGTGGGTGATAACGGAGCAGGAAAGAGTAGTTTACTCAAAGTACTTAATGGCGAAATTGTTTTAGCCGAAGCGACATTACAGCGTTTTGGTGATTTTGCACATATCAGCCAACTGGGCGGAATCGAAATAGAAACGGTCGAAGACCGGGCAATGTTATCTCGCCTTGGTGTTTCCAATGTACAAAACGACACAATGAGTGGCGGAGAGGAAACTCGTGCAAAAATTGCTGCCGCATTTTCCCAACAAGTACATGGCATTCTAGCGGATGAACCAACCAGCCACCTTGATCTCAATGGAATAGATCTACTTATTGGTCAACTTAAAGCATTTGATGGAGCATTACTTGTTATCAGTCATGACCGATATTTTCTTGATATGGTTGTAGACAAGATATGGGAGTTAAAAGACGGTAAAATTACGGAATATTGGGGTGGTTACTCGGATTACTTGCGTCAAAAAGAAGAAGAGCGACAACACCAAGCCGTAGAATATGAGCTGATGATGAAGGAACGGGAGCGATTAGAATCTGCTGTGCAAGAAAAACGCCAGCAAGCTAATCGATTAGACAATAAGAAAAAAGGAGAAAAATCCAAAAACTCTACCGAAAGTGCTGGACGACTTGGGCATGCAAAAATGACTGGCACCAAGCAAAGAAAACTGTATCAGGCAGCTAAGAGTATGGAAAAGCGTTTGGCTGCATTAGAAGATATTCAAGCACCAGAGCATTTGCGTTCTATTCGTTTTCGTCAAAGTTCAGCCCTAGAACTGCACAATAAGTTCCCGATTACGGCAGATGGTCTGAGCTTAAAATTTGGTAGCCGTACTATCTTTGATGACGCTAACTTTATAATACCGCTTGGCGCTAAAGTCGCTATAACTGGATCGAATGGAACAGGGAAAACGTCCTTGTTAAAAATGATATCAGAACGTGCTGATGGATTAACCATATCTCCAAAAGCTGAAATTGGCTACTTTACACAAACAGGATATAAATTTAACACGCATAAATCTGTGCTCTCCTTTATGCAGGAAGAGTGCGAGTACACAGTTGCGGAAATTCGTGCAGTATTGGCTTCAATGGGGATCGGAGCGAATGATATTCAAAAAAACTTATCCGACTTATCGGGAGGTGAAATCATCAAACTGCTTTTATCCAAAATGCTTTTAGGAAAATATAATATTTTGCTTATGGATGAACCAGGAAACTATCTTGACCTAAAAAGTATTGCCGCATTAGAAACAATGATGAAGTCCTATGCAGGAACTATTATCTTCGTATCTCATGACAAGCAATTGGTCGATAATATTGCTGACATTATCTACGAGATCAAAGACCACAAAATCATCAAGACTTTTGAGAGAGATTGTTAATGATAGCCAATCTAATCCGAACATTAATTATTGAACTCTTTAAAGGAAATTAAAAATGACAATTCAAGATATTCAATCACTTGCTGAAGCACACGGCTTGTTGCTTACGGACAAAATGAATTTCAATGAAATGGGCATTGATTTTAAGGTCGTTTTTGCTCTTGATACAAAGGGGCAACAATGGTTGCTGCGTATTCCTCGTCGTGATGGCATGAGGGAACAAATCAAGAAAGAAAAACGCATTTTAGAATTGGTAAAAAAACATCTTTCTGTAGAGGTTCCTGATTGGAGAATTTCATCTACAGAATTAGTGGCTTATCCCATACTTAAAGATAATCCTGTTTTAAATTTGGATGCTGAAACCTATGAAATAATTTGGAATATGGACAAAGATAGCCCGAAATACATAACATCTTTGGCAAAAACCTTATTTGAAATCCATAGTATTCCTGAAAAAGAAGTTCGGGAAAATGATTTGAAAATTATGAAACCTTCAGATTTAAGACCTGAAATAGCAAACAATTTGCAGTTAGTAAAATCTGAAATTGGTATAAGTGAGCAATTGGAAACCCGCTACAGAAAATGGTTGGATAATGATGTTCTATGGGCAGATTTCACCCAATTTATACATGGCGATTTATATGCTGGGCATGTACTAGCTTCAAAGGATGGAGCTGTTTCAGGCGTTATTGATTGGTCAACAGCCCATATAGATGACCCAGCGATTGATTTTGCTGGGCATGTAACTTTGTTTGGAGAAGAAAGCCTCAAAACTCTAATCATCGAGTATGAAAAACTAGGGGGTAAAGTTTGGAATAAACTATATGAACAGACTTTAGAAAGAGCAGCGGCCTCTCCTTTGATGTATGGTTTATTTGCCTTAGAAACTCAAAATGAAAGCCTTATCGTTGGAGCAAAAGCTCAGTTGGGAGTTATATAATTTAAAAATATGATTGCTGAGAACTGCCTTGTTTTGAAACTTGGTTGGCTTTAATTAGTTTTTAGTATTCTTTATAGAAAATGCCTCGATCAAGGGGCATTTCTAACAATCATTTAACATAAAATTTCTTATGTGAAGTAACCTGAATGCAGCGGTGCCCCATTGGGGGCGCGTTGAGATAAGCCTCTTTTAGATAACTTTAGCAACTCGATAGACAGTTGCAACTCCACAATTCACTGCTTTGGCAATTTCTTCCTTAGTCATATTGCCAACTACTAGCAATTCTTTTATTCGTTTATGTTTAGCCTCATTTGCCTTCTTGCCTGTTGGTTTGTAACCCGAACGTGCCAGGCCCTGCTTAATACGTTCTATACGTTTCTCATTGTCTAGGCGGGCCATTGTTGCCAGAAGATCAATCAACATATTGTTGATGAGTTCCAAGATTGAATGAGTAATGCTGTCACTGGTTTGAATCATTTGGTAGGTAGTAGGAAGATCTGCTACGACTAAACGAAGTCCCTTCTCCTGGATCCTGCGCTTCAGCTCTTGAAAATCTCGTTGGGTTAGGCGTGATAAGCGGTCAATACTTTCAACTAACAATGTGTCACCTTGATTTGCTTCTGACAGTAGCTTATTCAATTCAGGTCGGTCTAACTTCGTACCACTATAGTTTTCCACGTACACAATGGTTTCACCCAAATTCAAGTTTTGGTTTAGATCCTGAAGAATCTGCAAAGCCCTTTCTGCATCTTGATCTTTAGTTGAAGCTCGTAGATAAATACGTGTATTCATTTCTATCATTTAATCTTAATTCTATTAGATTAATGATAATACTATCATTTAATTATTGCATTAAGTCTAATGATAGATATTGTATGCGATTTGGCTCGCTATCATTCAGGTATACTCTTTTGATAAAAAAAGCATAACTAAAAGCCATGCCTTGGGAATTCGTATAACGTGTATTATGTTAATTTTAGAAATAATTAAAAGTTTAGGAATACTAGTAGAATGCAGCTTATAGAAATAGAACCTTATTTTTGGGAACTATATGAGGATAGCGAAAATATATATCTCAATGTTCTTATAAATATGAGTGCAATTTCTTGGGAGAAAACTATCTGCTTAGATGAACAAACGATTCAGCAGTATCAGACTCAAGGAAAAGGTTTTATTGATGGCTTAGCTAAAAGGATTGAAAGTAGCCAATTTAGAAAAGATTATGAAAGATTTTACTCATATACAGATGCCTCCAAAGAACAGAAAAAAGAAATGCTTCAAGCATTTAATGAATATAAGGCTAAGCAAAATTAAATCCATTTAACATAATGGCTGTTATACGAGATGAATATGTAACTCCAAAATAGAAATGTCCGGTTTCTCCAAAGTAAAAATGTCCGCTTTTAGAATATGCGCTGTTGCAATTTTCTTAGCGGACGGTTTGATATGTTGGTGTCTATGTCGGATAAAGAACTTAA